>JBFWIO010000102.1:0-9283 GCA_050255955.1 Victivallaceae bacterium | reverse complement strand
ATTTTACTACGTAAGGCCCCTCTTTGCAAATCGGAAAGAGGTTTTTTTTGATATTTTTTGGAATAAAAACGGCGGGGGATGAAAAAAAACGGCGGAGAGGTTGATTCATGGCGAAAAACGGCTATAGTATCCCTATGAAAAGCAATCTGTCCAAACGCCGCCGGCTGGAGATGTGGCTGCGCGAAGAATTGAAAAACGGCGCCTATCCGCCGCATCATCGCTTTTTCTCCCAGGCCAAACTCAAGGAACTCCATCAGGTCAGCCAGGCTACCGTCACCGAGGCGCTGCAAACTCTTGCCGCCGAGGGGTTGCTCTATTTCCGGCCCGGCAGCGGAACCTATGTGTCCCCGCCGCGCCGGGTCTACCAGATGCTGGTGGTGGCGGAATACGGACGGGAGAATTTCGAGCTCAACGCTTTTCTCTGCGCCGTAGAGAAATCACCGGCGGCGGGACAATACCGGATCATCCCGATCGAGGAGGGGGAGTTCTGCCGCAATGTCGCTCATTTTGAGATTATTTACCCGCAGACGGTGGCGGTGATTTTTTTCCGCCGGGCGACGCTTTTTACCGAGACGGCAAAGCTGGTGGAGCGGGCGGGGGCGTTTGCGGTTTTCTACGGCTCCAGCACCTTTCGCGAACAGGTCGGACTCCGCAACGCTTATTACTACGACGAACACGAGGTCGTCAGAATGGCGCTTGCCCGGCTGGCGGCGGCGGGGCGGCGCAAGATCGGCTGCTGTACGCTTGATACCGAAATTTTCCTCAGCCGGCGGGAGCATTGGCGCAAACTGCTCGGGGAATTCAATCTGGAGTACCAGCCGCGGCGTGACTTCGTGGCCGCGGACAACGAGGAACTGTACCGTTTGCTCAAGTCGCTCCGGCGCGAAGAACTCGATTGCGACGGACTTTTCTGCGGTTTCGCCTTTTCGGGGATGGTGGCGGCGCAGGCGCTGCTGGCGGTCGGGGTACGGGTGCCTGAGGATGTGGCGCTGGTGACCGTCGGGGATTTTTCGGCGGAGTTCATGCGCTGCATTCATCCGCGCCCCGGCAGCGTCGCGATCGATCATCCCGGCGACGGGGTGAAATTGATCGGAATGCTCGATGCCGCAATGGGAAGCAAGCCGGCGGGCTTGGCGTTGTCGGGCAACAGTCCGCTGGTCTTTCAGCCGGGCGATCCGGCGATTTGAAGTTGACGCCTCAGTTTCCTTGGCGCTTATCCCTAAATAAGCCAAAATGTCCTGATTTGCGGCGAAAAGCCATTCGCTCGTCTGCTAAAATTTCCGATACCGCCGGTATCGTCAATTTTATCAGACTTCGTGACTGGCATTTCGGCGCGACATCATGCCATTTCTTTATTCAGGGAGCCAATTTCAAAACTCTCTGCGGCGCTGAAAAATGCTCGCCGTGTCCGGCTTGTCCGACCTTGCGGGCTTTACCGCTGAGGGATAAGCTCTTACCGCGCGACTTCCTCCATCGCGATTTTCTCCCAGCGGAAGAGCCGTTCGGGATCGTGCCGCACCGTACTGATGTCCTTGAGGATCAATTCGAGCGGGCAACCGTGCTCACGGCATAGGTCGATCGAAGTACGCAAATGGCTCCGCACCGCCTTTTCGTCAAAAGCCGGAAAGGCCAGCATTGACGGCGAGGGTTTGCGCGAATAGACGTAATCGCCTTTGATTTCCGCCGCCATCACCGCTTCTTTGGCCCACGGGCTCACCGATATCTTGCGCAGATGCGGGATGCGCCTGACCTGTTTCATCCTGCCGTCAAGCGGATCGCAGCAGCCGTAGTAAACCAGTCCGAAACGCTCGAAGATCGGCATATTTGGCTCGATTTCAAACTCTTCAAACATCTCCGGCGAAACCGTCCCCAGCATCTGGGCAAGGCCGAACATCCAGATGTCGCGGGTGCCCGCCGCCTCCGGCGCAATCCCCGGCCGCGGCAATTCGTCGCAATAAGCCCCGGTGCAGTGGATCGCACTCTGCGGCGACTCCAGGACGCCGAGTTCTTCCATCCGGTCGAGCATCGCAAGGTACCCGTTGACCATCCGGCGGATCATTTCATGAATGTATTCCGGACGGTCGATCATCGCAAAGAGCGCCGGTTCCACTCCCATCCAGGTGCTGATCGGATCCCACAGCGAGAGATAAGGAGTCACTCCGACCATCCGGACCGGCAAAATGCCGTCAAAGAGCCGCCGGGCGGATTCAAAAAGCCGGGCGCTTTCAACCCGGTCGCAGTATAGTTCCGGGATCTTGATCTTGTCGAGGTCGGCGTCGGTTTCGAACTGGTTGTGATACGCGTGGGATCGAACGTCGTTGGCGGCTTCGGTGATTTCGACGTTCTCCTCCACGGCGAGGCCGAGGCCGCTGTTGGTGACCGCCCACGGCACCGGGACGAAATCGTCGAAAATCATGTCGGCCGGAAAGTGCCGCCACTGGAACAATTTTTTGCGGAAAAACGCTTCAAGACGGCGGGATTCCGGATCGGCCGTCCGCAGCGTCAGGCTGCCGTCGAAGTCCATCTCGTGCCAGCAGACCTGATCGATGATGACCATCGGCCGCTCCGGCTTGAGGGCGTTGAGTTGCCGCCACAAGCGGCGTTTCTCCTCCTGAACCGGCAGCGCGGCGACGCGGGCGTACTCCTCGGCGAGTTTGCGCAAAATATCCTGATCGGCGGGATTCGGCATGGTTCGTTTCACTCCTTGAACAAAGTTGCGACCGGAAGCTGCTGCCGGCGGCAGTCCCCGACCACCCAGCGGGCCACGGTCAACGCGCCCTCCTGATTGAAGTGGGTGGTGTCGTTGGAGCCGTCGGGGTAATTGGGGTGTTCGCCTTTGGCAAGCACCATAAACAGCTTGCGGGCTTCGGTTTCGCCCATTTTGGCAAAGTGCTCCATGCTGATCGCATTGAGGTCGACGCAGGGGGCGCCGGTCTCCGCTGCGACCTGCCGCACCGCCTCGGGGTAGGCGCCGAGCGAGTTGTACACTTTGCCGTCGCGGAAGCTGCAACGCGAAACCGGGGTCACCAGAATCGGATGGAGACCGAGTTCGCGAAGTTCGGCGACGAAGCGTTTGAGGTTGTCCCGATACAAACCGTCGGCGGGGGCGGAAAGCTCCTCGCGGTCTTTTTTGCCGTCGTTGTGCCCGAACTGAATGAATACGAAATCGCCTTTTTGCGCCCGTTTTTTGACCAGGTCGTAATGCTTTTCGGCGATGTAGCTTTTGGTGCTGCGGCCGCCGCGGCCGTAGTTTTCGACCTTGACACCGTCCTTGACGCATTGGGCGAGGCCGACGCCCCAGCCGGCGCGGGGAAGGTATTTGCCGGTGTACTGCGCGGTGGTCGAGTCGCCCATAATCCAGATCGAGGGTTCGGCGGCAAAGGCGTGGACGGCGAGCGAGAGGAGCGTTCCGAGGAGCAATAATTTTTTCATTTGAGGAGACTTACCTTGAAATTGCGGATTTGAATCAGGACATCGGAACCGATTGCGCGGAAGCCGACTTTGCCGCCGGCGGGGATCGGTTCGGGGATGACGCCGGGATCGGTGAATCCTCCTGCCCGGACGCCGTTGACGGTGAGGTTGATTTTGCCGCCCTGCTTGAAAATCACGATTTTGTACCAGGTTTGCGGCTCTTTGCAGAGATCCTCCTGTCCGGCCATCAGGAAGAAGCCCGGGTTACGGCGGAAGTTGCTGGTGCCGGTGTGCTTGCCGTCGTCGTCGTAACGGCTGACGCTCAGGTGATAGCAGCGAAGGTGTTCGCTGTTGATGTAGTCGGCGAAAACCCCGCGCCGCGGCGGAAGTCCGGTGATGATATCCTCGCCCCGGCGCCCTTGAGCCCCGATGAAGGTGATCAGCAAACCCCTCGTGGAAAGCGCTTTCATCTCGTATTCGATCGCAATGTCGTCCGGGAAATCGGTGCGGCAGAAGGCCATACAGCCCTCCGCCCCCTGTTTCGAGCCGAGGCAGTTGATCTGCATGATGCCCGGCTCCGGCGTACTCAGGAAGCCGATCCCCTCGTGGAACCAGTTTTTGAGGTCGGCAAAATCATCGCGATAGAGTATTTTCGCGCTGATTTCGGGGAGCGGCGGGAGCGGTTCCTTGACGCCCCATTCTTTTTCGCCGACCGGGTTGACGGACTGGATGCGGCCGATGTTGGCCTTGCGGAACGCCTGGATTTCGGCGACGCTTTTGAGCGGAGGCGTTTCGGCTCCGGCGAGGGTTATGGCCGCCATCAGGGCGATTGGCGGGAGGACGGTGCGAACTTTCATGGTTATCTGATCCGGTTGATTTGGCATGATTGACGGTACAATATCATTGCGGAGCGTTGAATGCAACCCGGGGAACGGCACAAATCGTTCCGTCCGGTTGCATGAAATCATCGCTTTGTTGCGTCAGAAGCGGTCCCAGTAGTTTTCCGGGTGCGCGGCGGCGGTGATGTTGAACGGCTTGAACAAATACGGATTGTGGGCGGCCGAGTTGGCGGGAAGTTCGGGAATGAGCGACGGCGCTTTTTCTCCGCTGACGTGACCGTCGATCCACAGGACGTCAATCTGGTTGGGATGGCGGGCGGCGGGCATCGCCGTACCCGAGCCGCCGGCGGTCATGGCGTAAGCGAGATACCAGCCGTTTTTCGTTGAGTCGACGCCGGGGTTTTTCTGGACCGCGTCGGTGATGAAGATGGTCTGGCTCGGCTTCTTGATCTGGGTGGTTTTGGCCGGTGTCCAGGTGTTGTTGATGTTGGCGACCCGCAAGCTTGAACCGATGAAATCGACCGCGAGACCGTAACTGATCAGTTGGAAGGTCGAATTGTTGCCTTGCGCCGGGGTCCGGGCGGCCAGGACTAAGTCTTTTTCGGTCACCAAACTGGTTCCTTTGAGCTGATCCGGCGACTCAGGACACCAGCTGGTGCCGCCGGCGGAACCGACATAGCCGTTGTAAACCAGCCGCCCGAACCAGGTGTAGGTCGCGGTGGAGCCGAAGAGCGCGGTGTTTTCGCCGGTGGAATGCTGGACCGGAGTGACGAAGTCGTTGTTGTCGGCCGCGTAAAAGAGTTCAAACGAACCCAGTTGCCGCATATTGTTGACGCATTTGGACGTGCGCGCCCGCCGCCGGGCCCCGTTGAGCGCGGGCAGCAACATTCCGGCGAGGATCGCAATAATCGCGATCACCACCAGCAATTCGATCAGAGTAAAACGTCTTTTATGCACAGTTTCCACCTTTCTTGCGCTATGTGATTGGAGGTTCCGAAACCACATCGATGTGGTTTTGTTGTTCATATTATAGTACATGGATGATGAAAAAACAAGGGGAAAATTCTCAAATCGACAAAAAAAGTAAGAAAGTCCGGAAACGGGACGGCAAATCCGGACGCCGCGCACTCGGAAGCAAGGGGAGGGAAAAAACAAAACCGACCGGATCGGCTCCCCGCGGGAGGGTGGCGATCCGGTCCGGGATTTTGAAAAGAGGTGCGTTGGCGCGTTTGGTTATCGGGCGGCCTTCTGGAAGTCGGCGGTGGTGGTCGGAGCCCATGTCGCGCCGCCGTCAAAAGAGCTCACGATCACCGGATCGTGCGCTTTCATGGCCTTGTCGCAGGCTTCGCCGTCGGGAACTTTCTCCTCGGGCCAGCGCTGCTGGTAAGCCTTGAGCGCGCCGGGGACCTGCCACAAACGCGATGTATAATAGTAGTAGGTGGCGTGGAGTCCGCCGTTGCGGTCGAGCGCGAGCTTGTGATAGAGATTGCCGTAGCGCGGCCAGGCCGGGATCACCAGATCGCGCCGGGTCTCCCACTTGCCGTCGGGGGTGCCGCGAAAGTAGACCAGGCCGTAATTGATGTCCTTGTCGGTATAGCGCTCGTTGTACTCGTCGGCGCGGTCTTTGGCCGCGATGCTCTGAGAGCGGCCGCGGGCGACGAGGTGGAGCTTGTCTTTGGCGTCGATGACGAAACCGGGGTAGCTCAGGCCGTTCCGGCTCCACTTGTTGGCCGACGCGGTGCCCACGCCGGCGAGTTCGCGGAAGCCGCCGGCCACGCTCAGTGGCTGCTTGGAAACGAAGTGCTTGAATGCGTGCCAGTGGGCTCCGGCGATGACGTGGATGTACCCTTTGGAGTCGATGTCGATCACCGGGAGGTTGTGGCCGTCGATCTGGTGGCCGGTGCTCCCGAGCAGAAGCGATGCGCCGACCTTGCCGGTTTTTTGGTCGTATTCGAGGATGTACTGCGGCGAACCGGTGAGCCCGGGGGCGGGGATTTCGCTCATGTAGGCGAAAAACGTTTTGCCGCCCGCGGTGAGAATCGGCGCGCCGTCGCCGGCCATGGTGCTGATCTGGGCGACCGGTTTGGCGGCGGGCTCGGCAAGCACGATGCCGGGTTCGAGTTTCGGGGTTTTTCCGTTTTCAAGCTTGACCGGCACCAGGAAGTATTTGCCGCCGCTGGCGGTGAGGATCGGCGGGGGATTGTTGCGGTCGGCGTTGACCCGGTACGGTTCGAGCCGGGCGATGCCGTATGGCACCGGAATCGCCGAAAAGGTCTTGAGGCCGTCGGTGGAGACGGCAAGATAGTTCCCTTTGGCGGTCGCGATCAAGGTGTAGGCGTTGCCTTTGGCGTCGAATTCGACCGCGTCGCAGGTGCGTTCGCCGAAAGTCACCGCGAGCGGCGCGTCAGGGGGGAGTTTGAGCAACGTTTTGACCGCTTTGACATGGCCGTCGGTCACATGCCATTTGCCGTCGCGGTCAAGATACTGGATCAGATTGACTTCGCCGGGTTCGCGGGTGGTCACCGTCTGCTTGTTCCGGCCGGCGTCGGCGGCGGAAACGAGGCCGATCCGGATCACCGGCCGGTTGTCCGGCGAAAAGGTGACCTGGCCCGGCAGGAACCGCGGATTGTAGGCAAACAGCTCGCGTTCGCGTTTGAAGAGTTCCGGATAACTGATCGGGCAGCGGACACCGGGTTTGATTTCGACTTGCCCTTTGTCCCACGGTGAAACCGGATCGGCGGCAAAGGCGGCGGCGGCGAGCGCCCATAAAGCAAGCGGCAGGAGTTTTTTCATCAGGATATTCTCCGGAATTAAAGTTGTGCGGAACCGCATCGATGCGGTGGTCCGGCTTTTAATTATAACTCAAATCGGGCCAAAAGCAAAGAGAATTTTCCGATTGCGGAACAAAAGTTGCCGCAAACTGATCGTTTTCGGGCGAATTCCGGCAGGATCGCATGGCTCAGGGGATTTTGAGGAAAGATTACCGGGAGCCGGGCGATTTGCTTTTTTACCATTTTGGCGGTATATTACCCGAATCTATAAAACGGGGTGGTTATGGAGATTTCCCCGGCTAAACAGGAAGTGGAAAAATGAGCAGCGAAAAGAGCAAAATGTTGAAGGGAAGCGAAATCGTCGTCCAATGTCTGGAAAGACAGGGCGTAGAACTCGTATTTGCTTATCCCGGCGGCATGGCGATCGAGCTGCATCAGGCTTTGATCAAGTCTTCGATCCGGGTGATCCTGCCCCGCCATGAACAGGGCGGCGCTTTTGCCGCCGGCGGCTATGCCCGCGCCTGCGGCAAGGTCGGAGTCTGCATGGCCACCAGCGGACCCGGCGCGACCAATCTGGTCAGCGGGATTGCCGACGCCTATATGGATTCAATCCCGACCGTCTTCATCACCGGCCAGGTGCCGAGTACCGCGATCGGCAAAAACGTATTCCAGGAGACCGACATCATCGGGGTCACCCGGCCGATTGTCAAACACAGTTTTCTGGTGCTCGACATCGCAGAAATTCCGCGTATTTTCGCCGAAGCCTTTGACCTCGCGGCGAGCGGCCGTCCCGGCCCGGTGGTGATCGACATTCCCAAAAATATCCAGCAGCAGACCGCGACGGTTGACTGGGCCGCGCTGCCGCAAACATCCGCCGGCCATCCCACGCCGCGGGCTCTTGATTGCGAAATCGAAGCAATCCGCAAATCGATCGCCTCCTCCAGCCGTCCCTGCGTTTATGCCGGCGGCGGGATCATTACCGCCGGGGCTTCGGCGGAGCTGCGCGAGTTCGTCGAGACGTACAATCTTCCGGTCACCACCACCTTGATGGGGATCGGGGCGATACCCGAGCGGCACCCGCTGAGTTTGAGCTGGCTTGGCATGCACGGCACGGTGGCGGCCAATTATGCCGCCAACGAGTGCGACCTGTTGATCGCCCTCGGCGCCCGCTTTGACGACCGGGTGACCGGCAATCCGGCCAATTTCGCGCGCGGGGCGAAGATCATCCACGTTGACATCGACGACTCCGAAATCAACAAGAACAAAGTTGCCGACATCGGCGTGGTCGCCGACGTCCGCGACGTGCTGACCCGGCTCAACGCCGCGCCGGTGCGCGGCGAATATACCGAGTGGTTCAAAGAGATCGCCAAGTGGAAAAAGGATTTTCCGACGCGCTACAAATATCGTGCCGACCGCCTGCAACCCCAGTATGTGATCGAGACCATCTCGCGCGTGACTGAAGGCCGGGCGGTGATCGTCCCCGGCGTCGGCCAGCACCAGATGTGGGCGGCGCAGTATTACGATTACTCCTTTCCGCGTCAGCTGCTGACTTCGGGGGGGCTCGGGGCGATGGGCTTCGGCCTTCCCGCCGCGATGGGGGCCCAGCTCGGCGCGCCGGACCGGACGGTGATCAACATCGACGGCGACGGCAGTTTTCAGATGAATATTCAGGAGCTCGGGACTCTTCGCGTCGAGGAAATTCCGGTCAAGATGGTGATCATCAACAACCAGCACCTCGGCATGGTGGCGCAGTGGGAAGACCGTTTCTACGGCAGCAACCGCGGGAACACCGTGCTCGGCGTCTGCAAGGGCAGCAGCGGCAAGCCCGACAAGCATTGCCAGGGCTGCGACGGCGCGTATTGCACGGTCGTCGACCGGCCGTATCCGGACTTTGTCACCATTGCCCGCGGCTACGGGATTCCCGGCCGGGACGTTTTCAAGCGCGAGGAGCTGGAGGACGCGATCCGCGAGATGCTGGCCACCGACGGACCCTATCTTTTGGACGTCCACACCGGGTACGAAGAGCACGTGCTGCCGATGATTCCGCCCGGCAAAGATTACCGTTCGATTATTTTCGAATAAGTTTTTTTGCAGTTTTTACGATTTCCGATTGGGAAAATGGCAAAAATGCGCTATCTTATGAAGATCATTGCGTAACAGCAAATTTCTAAACACAGGAACAGCAAAATGGGTAACCTTAAGAAAAAGCGGCGGAAGAAGATCGCCAAGCACAAGCGCAAAAAGCAGCTGAAACTTCTCCGT
>JBFWIO010000101.1:0-9319 GCA_050255955.1 Victivallaceae bacterium | reverse complement strand
TTCCGATCTACCTACTGGGTTAAAAAAGGCGGAGGCGATCCTGTTTCATATTTGTCAAAATATGCATCCAGATTACCGCTGATTCACTTGAAAGATATGGATAAATCAGATGGCAGCTTTACCGAAATCGGCACTGGCAGTATTGATCTGAGCGGAATCCTTGAAGTTGCGCGCACCAGCGTTGCGGATTGGGTCATTTACGAGCAGGACATCTGCAAACGTCCACCTCTCGAAAGCGCTAAGATCAGCATGGACAACATCCTAAAAATACTGAAATAGAAAGATATCATAGATGCGGTATCTGCTTTCAGCGTGTAAGTTACGGCGATTAAATTGCACGTCTGGAAGCGGACAGGTTGCAGACTGAATGACTAAATGAGGCGCATCGGTGACAATGACGCCCCAGGACGGAAAATTAGTCAGAATCTGTAAACTAGAGCGCCACCGTAGCTTGAGCTTATCCCGGAATGGTAAAGGGAACATTACACATTCAATTACAGAAAGAAGAACGGTTAGATGCACTATCTTGACTGGATGATGGTAATCGCCTTGCTGGCGGTGTTGATCGGGATCACGGTCTATGCCAAACGTTATGTGCGCGGGGTGGCCGACTTTCTCGCCGCCAACCGGCTGGCGGGCCGGTATCTGTTGACCGTATCGACCGGATTCGGGGGGGCGATTTCGATTGTCGCCACCTGGGAGATGGTTTACGATGCCGGTCTCTCGACCCAGTGGTGGGCGATGATGTCGATTCCGCTCGGTCTGATCATTTCCCTCACCGGCTTCGTGATCTACCGCTTTCGCCAGACCCGGGCGCTGACGCTGGCGCAGTTCCTCGAAATGCGCTACAGCCGCCGCTTCCGCTTTTTCGCCGGGGGCCTTTGCTGGCTTTCGGGGATTTTCAACTACGGCATCTTTCCCGCGATCACCGCCCGCTTCATCCTCTATTTTTTCGGCTTACCGGAACGTTTTGACTGTTTCGGAATGTCGATGCCGACGCATCCGGTGATCATGGCCGTATATCTCTTGATCGCGGTCTACATCGCCTGCGCCGGGGGCCAGATCAGCATCATGATCACCGACTTCTTTCAGGGGATCGTGTTGATGGTGATCTTTTTGGTGGTGATGTTCTTTCTGCTCGGCAAGTTTTCGTGGGGCGACCTCACCGCCGGTCTCCAGTGCGCGCCGGAGGGAAAATCGATGATCAATCCCTTCAAAACCGGGGCGGTCGAGGGCTTCAGCATCTGGTATTTCCTGATCGGGATTTTTGGCACCATTTACACCACCCGGGCGTGGCAGGGCAACTCCGGCTACAACGCCGCCGCCAAAACTCCGCACGAAGCGGTGATGGCCGGAATCATCGGCAGTTGGCGAACCTTTGCCAGCGCGCTCTGCATGGTGCTGATCCCGCTGGCGGCTTACGCGGTGCTCCATCTGCCCGCTTTTGCCGCGATGGCCGCCCCGGTCAATGAACGGCTGGCGGAAATCGCCGACCCGATGATCCGCACCCAGATGACGGTGCCGCTTTTCCTCTCGGAAATTCTGCCGGTCGGACTGACCGGACTCTTTGCCGCCGCGATCATCGCCTGTGCAATCAGCTGCGACGACACCTACATCCACGCCTGGGGGACGATTTTCATTCAGGACGTGGTGATGCCGATCCGCAACAAGCCGCTCGATCCGGTCACCCACATGCGGTGGCTCCGGTGCTCGATCGTCGGAGTGGCGCTCTTCGGGTTCACCTTCAGCATGCTTTTTCCGCTCCGGGACTTTATTCTGATGTATTTCGCGCTGACCGGGGCGATCTATCTCGGCGGCGCCGGGGCGGTGATTCTCGGCGGGTTGTATTGGAAGCGAGGCACCACCGCCGCCGCCTGGACGGCGATGATCACCGGCACCACGCTCGGCTTCGGCGGCATCCTGATTCAGCAGCTGTGGACGCCTTATTTGTGCCCGCTGCTGCTGATGGTCTTTGTCGACAATCCATGGCTGGAGCTCAACCAGGATAAGTTCCCGGTCAACGGGCAGATCATTTTCTTCTTTGCGATGCTCTCCTCGCTGCTGAGCTACATCCTGGTTTCGCTCATGGGACCGCGTCAGGTTTTCGACATGGATAAGATGCTTCATCGCGGCCAGTACGCGGTTCACGACGACCTCGCCGCCGGGGACAAGGAGCCGGTCAAACGCCGCCGGACGCTGGGCTCGCTGATTGGGATCACTCCGGAATTCAGCAAGTTCGAGCGTTTCGTGTCCTACTCCACCTTCAGCTGGTCGATGGGCTGGTGGGGCATCTTCCTCCTCGGCACCATCCTCAGCCTCACCACAAACTGGATCACCGACGAAGTCTGGTCCGGCTTCTGGTGGGTCAAACTGGTGCCGTTCTCAGTGGTGCTCGGCACCGGGTGCACGATCTGGATCATGACCGGCGGCATCCGCGACGCCTTCAGACTCTTCCGCGACCTTCGGCAAAAAAAATTTGATGAAAGTGACGATGGCACGGTTGAACCAACGCCGGCTCCCCAAAAATCCGCAGCTATTCCGGAAAATATTGCGGATAAGCTCGATCGAAAAACAATCGATAAGGAACCGGCATCATGATCAACGAAATACAGGAATCGTATATGTATGCATAGAAATGGAGTCATGATTTTATTGGTTTTTTTTGCCGTCGCCGCCATTCTGATCCTCACGATTCCGAAGGAATCCGGCGAGGTACAACGTCTGGCTGTTATCGCTACATCTGAGGAGAATGCGCAAACAAAACAGAAATCACCGGCCGCAAATGAATATCCGTTCCGCCCAGCTTCGGCAGGCGCGCCAGCCTTGTTGGAAGGCGGGACGGTCTCATTTTTCCATGATCGGAAACATCTCCGGGTTTTGGTGGAAATCACCGATTCCGATCTGGTTCAGGAGAGCGAAGCCGACAATCAACATCATTACCGCTCCGGTGATGTGTTGGAAATATTCATTCGTCCAGCAGGATTCCGATGCTATTGGGAGATCTATGTCACCCCCAATGAGAAAATAACCGTGTTTTTTTACCCATCTCCCGGCCGGCGTCTGCCGAGCTGCCTGCAAAGCAAACCGCTTGATGGATTGTCCTTTGAGGTTGAATTGCATGGGTCGCTCAATGATTATCAAGACCGTGACAAAGGATGGAAGTGTGACGTCGTCATCCCATTCAACTCCCTGGAAAAGCAATGCGGGCAAAAATTTGATTTCTCCAAACCATGGGAAATTCAGATATCACGTTACAACCACTCGGTCTACTTGGATAAAAAAGAATACTCCCAGTTAGGCATCGCCAGAGGCAATCTTGATTTTCATGATTTTTCCAGCTGGGCGTTGCTCACATTTGATAAATGAGGTAATTTCAAAAGTATTTAATTAGGAGGATGGTGAGGCTGGGATAGCAGTTAGGCTTCGATTCGTGAAAAATGGATAGAGGCAGACAATGATGACAAGTTTTGTGGGTGCTGATTTACACCGGAACAATTTCACCTGGAACAACCTTCAAAAAACTCAAGGCGTTGGAAAAATGAGAAATTACAGCAAGATCGCCAAAGACTGGTGGGACTACACCACGCTCGACCGGGCCATTCTCGACGAAGCGGCGAGAATCACCATCGACAATCTCAAGTCGCTTGAGCGGCCGGGTTTCAAGATCCGGATTTTCGACACCGTGCAGGAATTCTACGCCGCCGAAGCGCTCGAGTACATCAAAGCCTGGCGCCGCGCCACCGCCGCCAATCCCTGCGGCATCTGCGGCCCGATCGGCCCGACCGAGCAACTCCCGATCGTCGCCCAAATGGTCAACGACCTCGATTTGAACCTCAAACATGCCCACTTCTGGGGTATGGACGAGTGGCTGATCGACGGCAAGGCCGCCGGCATCGATTTCCCGCTCGGTTTTGCCAAAGCCGACCTCGATCTGTGCTTCAACCGGATCCGCCCCGAGCTGCGGATGCCACGCGAAAATATGCACTTCCCGAGCGAAAACCCGGAAGCCTATGTGAAGTCCTACACCGAAGCCAGGTGCCTCATCATGCAGGGCGGCCAGGGCGAAACCAAGCACTGGGCCTTTAACGACCCGGTCCGCCGCGAAGGGCGTTACGCCGACGCCCCGCCCTCCCCGGCCGAGTACCGCAAACTCTCGACCCGGATCGTCGAACTCCACCCGATCACTTTGATCCAGAACGCACGCACCTCGGGCGGCGGCACCGTCCAGAACGTGCCGTCGCAGGCGATCACCGTCGGCCCGCTCCAGACCTGGCAGTGCGATCAGGTTTCGATCTGGCACCCCGGCCACCATGACAATCCCTTCGGACAACGGCTCTCGACGCTGATGATTTCGCAGAAAATCGCCGATAGCTCAGTTCCGATGTCGCTCCTGGCCGACCACGACGACGTCACCTTTAACTTCTACCGCCACGGCTTCGGCGTCTGTGATGTGGAGATGCACTAAATGAAAAAACGCGCCATTGCGATCGCCTGCCACCCCGACGATATCGAATTCATGATGGCCGGAACCTTGCTCCGGCTTCAGGCGGCGGGGTACGAAATCCACTATATGAACGTCGCCAACGGGTCGCTCGGCACCAACCGCCACACCCGTGACGAAATCGTCGCCATCCGCCGCGCCGAAGCGATCGAAGCGGCCGGTTTGATCGGTGCGGTCTACCACGAAAGCATCTGCGACGACCTCGAGGTCTTTTACAACTCCGAACTTCTCGGCAAAACCGTCGAAGTCGTCCGCGAAGTCGATCCCGAGATCGTCCTGACCCACGGGCCCTACGACTACATGGAGGATCACGTCAACGCCGGGCGGCTCGCGGTGTCGGCGACTTTCAGCCGCGGGATGACCAATTTCAAGTGCTCTCAAATGTTCCCGCCGACCTTGCGCGAGGTGGCGGTCTACCACTCGATGCCGCACAGCCTCACCGATCCCTTGCGGCGGCCGATCATTCCGGAAATCTATATCGACATCACGTCGACGATGGCGACCAAGCGCGCGATGCTGGCCTGCCACCGCAGCCAGAAACAGTGGCTCGACGTCAGCCAGGGGGCGGACGCGTATCTGGAGGACATGGCTTTCCGGGGAGCCCATTACGGTAAATTGTCGGGAAAATATCCTTATGCCGAAGGCTGGCTCAGGCACAGCCATGTGGGTTTCGGCGCCGAGGACTTCGACCCGTTGAGCAAAGCATTGAATCAATAAGAAAGAAAACCAAAGATGGCACTTATCAGCCTCAAAGAAATCCTGCAAGACGGCCGGGCCGGCAAATACGCGGTTCCGATGTTCGACGTTTCCAACCCGGTGATGATCCGGATCGCGGTGGAAGTCGCCGAGGAAGAGAATTCCCCGGTGATCCTCGCCGCAATCGAGCCGGATCTGGTCGGCAACAATATCCACTACTGGGCACAGGCGGCGCAACTTGCGGCGCTGCGCTCCAATATTCCGGTGGCGTTCATGGTCGACCATGCCGCCAGCCTCGAACTTTGCCTTCGCTGCGCCGAAGCCGGGTTCTCCGGGGTGATGATCGACGCTTCGAGCAAGGAATTCAGCGAAAACGCCCGGATCACCCGCGAAGTGTGCGATCTCATGCACCGTCGCGGAGTCAGCGTCGAAGCCGAACTCGGCCACGTCGGCGACGCCCAGGCGGGCGAAGGCGAAGGGGCCTTGACCGGCGACCACAGCGCGGCCTCGGTTTTCACCGAGCCGGACAAGGTCGAGGAGTTCGTCGAATTGAGCCGCTGCGACGCGCTCGCGGTGTCGATCGGCACCGCGCACGGCGTCTACCGCACCGCGCCGACCCTCAATATCGAGCTCCTGCGCCAGATCAACGCGATTTCGCCGGTGCCGCTGGTGCTTCACGGCGGCTCGGGCACCCCCGACGACCAGATCCGCAACGCGATCGCCAACGGCATCGCCAAAATCAACATCTGCTCCGAAATCATGCACGCATGGCACCACACGCTGCTGGAAGTGCTGCAGAAAGCGCCGAATCTGTCGTTCTGGAATTGCACCGCCTGCGTCGAACCGGAAAAAGCGATGCGCGAAGTGATGCGCCGCAAGATTCGGCTCTTCGGCTCCAACCGCGGTTGACGTCATGACCGGGGGCATCATCGCAGCCGGCAACTGGATCGTTGACCGGGTAAAAACCATCGACCGCTGGCCGGAGCAGGGAACGCTCTGCAACATCCTCGCCGAGGAAGTCGCCGGCGGCGGCGGACCGTGCAACGTGCTCTTTGACCTCGCGATGATGGACCCGGCGATTCCGCTCGCGGCCGCCGGGCGGGTGGGGGACGACGACGGCGGGCGCTTTCTGCTCGCCGAAATCGACCGGCGCGGCATCGACCGCCATCTTCTCAAAATCCAGTCCGGCGTGCCGACCGCCCACACCGACGTGATGTCGGGCGAAGGCAAACGGACGTTCTTTCACTGCCGCGGCGCCAACGACTTCTTCGGCGTCGAAGATTTGCTCGAGAGCGACGCGGCGGCCAAGATTTTCTACCTCGGCTATCTGATGTTGCTCGACCGACTCGACGCCGATGATCCCGACTACGGCATCGCCGGAGCGCGGTTGCTCGACGCGATGCGCAAACGCGGCATGCAGACGGTGGTTGACTTCGTCTCCGAAGCGCCGGAGAAATTCCGCCACGCGGTCCGGTCGGTTCTTCCCTATATCGATGTATTGGTGATCAATGAGATTGAGGCGGGCAACAGCTTCGGCATGGCGATCCGCCGCGCCGACGGCACCCTCGACCGCGCGGCACTCGCCGAAGCTTGCCGCCGCTTTGTCGCCGGGGGAGCGGCCAAAGTCATCGTCCACTATCCCGAGGGGGCCTACGCCCTCACCGCCGACGGCACGGAGCTGGAAATCCCCTCGTGCAAAGTCGATCGGATCGTCGGCACCAACGGCGCGGGCGACGCCTTTTGCGCCGGGGTGCTCTATGGACTCTACTACGATCTCCCGCTCGCCGAAGCGCTCCGGCTCGGCTCCGCCTCGGCCGCCTTCAACCTCGGCAGTCCGACCGCCTCCGGCGGCGCGGTTCCGGCCACAGAGCTCCGCAAGTTCCTTGCCGCGCGGAGCTGAACTCGCAAGGTGATTTTCGAGTTCAAGACCCATCGACTGTATTGCTCCAGGTGCAAAACACGCGAGGTCGAAAACATCATTCCTCGCCAACCGGAGCGAAAACCGTATAGTAGAAGCATAGGAGAAACTGAATGAAAGTGATCAATTCCGAGCCGAAACAGATTTTCGTTTGTGGTCACCGTAATCCCGACATCGACAGCATCGCCGGAGCTTATGCGCTCGCCGAACTCCGCCGCCGCCAGAGCGACATTCCGATCACCGCACTTTGCCCGGGCGTCCTCCCCGACCGCGCCGCCTATCTCTTTGAACGCTTCAAATTGAAACCGCCGGTCAGCCGCAGCGACGTCAGTTTGCGCATTCGCGACATTCTCGAATCCTGCCCGGTGATCGACAGCGGAACCACGCTCTTCGACGCGGTCAATCTGCTGCGCGAATCGGGCATGAGCCGGCTGCCGGTTGCCGCTTCCGACGGGACGTTCCTCGGGATGCTGAGTCCGCTGGCGATGCTCTCGCAACTGCTCAATATCGGCAGTACCGACGGCAGCGATCTCGCCGGACGGCGCATCCGCAGTTCGATCGACCTCATCCGCAACGTGCTCGAAGCCGAGGTGCTCACCGGTTGCGACACCACGCCGGTCGAGGATTTCGACGTCTACGTCGCCGCGATGGGGCTGGAGAGTTTCGAGGAGCACATTCCCTCCGGCAACCGGAACTTGGCGCTGATCGTCGGGGACCGTCCAGAAATCCATCTGCGGGCATTGAACCGGGAGCTGCGGCTGCTGATCGTCACCGGCAGCCGCCCGGTCGATCCTCTGCTTTCCAAGGAGGCGGCGCGACACCGGGTTTCGATTCTCCGGACCGGGCTCGATTCAGCGACGGTGATTCGCCGGCTCAAGTTCAGCTCGCCGGTGGAGTTCACCAGCTTCCCTGCAGACGAACTGCGGCTAGCCCCCGATGACCGGCTGCGCGACCGCCGGAACCGGATCCTCTCCGCACCGGCCGACGTCATCCCCGTGCTCGACGCGCAGGCACACATAGCCGGGGTGGTGCTGAAAAAACGGCTCTCGGAGCCGCCGCCGTACCGGATGATCCTCGTTGATCACAACGAACCCGAGCAGAGTATCCCCGGCCTCGAAGAACTGCCGGTGATCGAGGTGGTAGATCATCACCGCATCGGCATGATGCCGACGACAACGCCGATTCGTTTCACCGCCGACATCGTCGGCAGCAGCTGTACGCTGATCGCGATGATGTACCGAAGTTGCGGCGAAAGCTTGACGCCGGAGCTGGCCGGGCTGCTGCTCGGCGGAATTGTCTCCGACACGCTGTTGCTGAAATCCCCCACCACCGCGCCGCTTGACCGCCGCATGTGCGAGTGGCTGGAGAAACTTTCCGGCGTCAAAGGCGACGACCTGATGGAGGAACTGCTGCGGATCGACTCGCCGCTCGCCGCAAAGCCCGCCGAAGAGGTGGTCTGCGGCGACTGCAAGCTCTACACCGACGGCCCGTTCAAATTCGGGCTCTCCCAAGTGGAAGAGACCAAGCTCGAACTGCTTCACCGCCGCCGCGACGAGCTCGAAGCGGAGATCCGTCGCCACATTGAGGTGGAGAAGCTCGACTTTTTCGGCCTCCTCGTAACCGACGCGGTCCGCGAATGCTCTGAGCTGCTGGCGGTGGGCGACGAGGGCTTCCTTCGCAATCTGCCGTATGAAGCGCTCGGCGACGACCTCTTTTCGCTGCCCGGCGTCCTCTCGCGCAAGAAACAGCTTCTACCGCAAATGCTGGCGGTAACTGCGGCACTTCAGCAGGAAAGAGCATGAGCCGAGCAGAACTGCTGGAGGTTAACAGAAGTTGAAACCTAAACAATGTCGGCTCGCCCAAAGTGGAAGCCGTGGACACCACACCAGTGCCGGGGAATACGTTCATCGGCTATTTCATCGCTTCGCGCCAGCGGGGCTGCGGTGTATCCATGAATCCATGCAATACGCGGCCCTGGCCGGCAGGATCGCAGTCAGCCGCGCCGGCACTGCAGTGACACCCCCCGACCGCCGAAGTGTTTGGAAAAAAATAAAAACAGATATTCCATAAAAAACAGAAAAACAGAAAAAATGAGGAGAGAAAAGTCTATGACATTTGACCACACGGTAACTGGGTGGGGCTGCCTACTTGTCCGCCATAGCTACAGCAAAGGAAGATCCGCAGGCAGCCGTTCTCATTGGGGT
>JBFWIO010000100.1:0-9366 GCA_050255955.1 Victivallaceae bacterium | reverse complement strand
CCGCGAGGGTGAGAGCAACAAGCTTGAATTCAAGCTCCCCCGCCGCAAACTGGTGATCGAGCCGGTGGCGCTCGACCAGGTGCGGATGTTCGAGGGGGGGATCGGGTATGTCAAAATCGACAGCTTCAACCGCCTGACCGCCTCTTTCTTTGACCAGGCGCTGGCGAAACTCCGCAAGGAGGGGGAACTCAAGGGGCTGGTGATCGATCTGCGGAACAATCCCGGCGGCATGGTTGATGCCGCGGTCGAACTTGCGTCCCGGCTGCTGGAGCGCGACAAGACCGTCTTTTGGGCCGCCGCCCGCGGCAACGGGCAGCGTTACCGTGCCCAGACCGCCGGAGTGAACAAGCCCGATCTCGCCTTGCCGGTGGCGGTGCTGATCAACCGTTACAGCGCGAGCGCGGCGGAAATTGTCGCCGGAGCGCTTCAGGATCACAAGCGCGCGGTTATTGTCGGCGACCGCAGCTTCGGCAAGGGCTCGATCCAGCGCTCGTGGCCGCTCTCCAACGGCGGCGCGATCCGCTTCACGGTGGCCTACTACCAGACCCCGGAGGGCCGGATGATCGATCACCAGGGGGTATCGCCCGATTTGACGCTGCCGACTTCGGAGCGCGAGGCGCTCAATTTGCCGCCGCCGGAAAAGGATCTCCAGCTGCAGAAAGCGCTGGAGTTATTGCGGAAAAACGACAAAAAAGAGGTCGAACCGGAGAAAAAAGAAAATTTTTCTTCGTCGAAACCGTCTTAAACGATAGATACTGCAATGCCGGCGCCTTACTGGCGGCTGATATTTTTTGAGCATAGGAGAGACGATTGATGGCCCGCAGAAAATACGACGACTCGATTCCGTTCTGGAGAAAACGCATATTTCAGCTGATGCTGGTTCTGGTCGTGGTAACCGGCTATGGTGCGTACCGCTTCTTTTGGGCGGGGCCGCCGTCGGATGCGGCGCTGCAAAAGGCGGCGATCGCGTTTCTCGAAGCGGGTGATCGCGGCGAGTTCGACGTCTGTCGCAAAATGACCGCGATTCCGGAAGAGCGACTGGCGATGTACCGCGAGAACCGCAAATCCCTCGGTGAGCTCAAATCACGCGACTTGCGCCGCCAGGAGCCGTTGCGCTTCAATACCAAAACCGGCTTCATTTACTTTTACAGCAGCAAATTTGAGAACGCCAACATCCGCGAAGTGATTGCGGTGGTGGGCGAACCGGAGAAGCCGCTTGACATTTTCTCGGTGCGTTATGAGTACGAGCGGCTGCCGCGGCCGGATTCGACACAGCATTACAACGGCATCGACGGCGCGTTCGTCCGCCAGCAGGCGGCCCGGGCGGTCCAGGCTTACGATCGCGGTGAATGGAAATATTTTGAGGCGATCGCCCGCCGCGACACCGGTCACGAGCGGCGCAACGCGGGGGCGGCGCTGAAGGCGTTTCAGGACAAATTCGGCAAACCGATCAACCGCACCTCGGCGCTGGAAATGCGCTACACCGAGTCGCTGCCCGGCTGCGTCAACCTCGCGATTATCCGGGTCCTGAACCAGGCTTCGTACAAGGTCAAGGACACGATCTATCTCGCCGACGAATACGTCTATCTCGTCTTTGACCGCGCCGCCGAAAAACCGGAGTGGGCGGTCTACGCTTTCAACCCCGGCATCCCCAAAAAGATCACCAAGAAGTAATTCCGCGTCGTCAATTCCGATCCGCCGGGGTAATCCCGGCGGATTTTTTTTCATCGTACCGCCAGCAGTTGATCCCAGCGTGTGGTGTAGCTTGGCGAGAGGAGGTCGCGCTTCATCGCCCACGGCTTGGCGAGGCCTTCGGCGAGGTGGATTACGGTGTTGCGGCCGAATTTGCGGTTGAGCTCGTCAACCGCCGCCGCCAGGCGTTCGTCGCGGTCGCTCCGCGCCGCCGGACTGAAGAGATCGAGCTGGCGGTCAACCGCGCTTTCGAGGCCGAAAAAGAGCACGCCGGCCTTTTTGTAACGGCGGCCGGGGAGAAAAATTCCTTTGAGTTTGGGCCCGATTTGGCCGAGCATCGCGGCGGTGTCGGCGGTGGGGGAGGGGAAAGTCACGGTGGTTCCGCTGAACCCCCGTTCGAGTGGTACCGGGCGGGATTCCGCGAAGTATTCAAAGTAGACATTGATTCCCGCCGCCAGCAGTTTTTCGCCGCGCAGTTTTTCGGCGGCCCGGGCGGTGTAGCTTGCCACCGCTTCGGCGAGGTCGCCAAGCTCGGTCACCGGATGGCCAAAGGAACGCGAGCAACTGACGCTTTTGGCCGCGTCTTGGGGATTGACGGCCTCCACCGCCGGGACGCCGCGAAGCTCCAGCGCGGTTCGCGCCACCTGGACGCCGAACTCCCGGCGGAGCAGATTCTCGTCTGCCGCCGCCAGAAGTCCCGCGGTGCGGATGCCGAGCTTTTCGAGTTTGGGGGCCAGCCGCCGCCCGACGCCCCAGACTTCGACCACCGGGATCGACGCCAGCACCGGCGCCGGGTCGTCCGGCATCACATAGACCCCATCGGGAAGTTTTTTCCCGATATGGTTGGCGATCTTGGCCAGTGTTCTGGTCGGCGCGAAGCCGATGCCGCAGGGAATGCCGATCCATTGCAGGAGGGCGGCGCGGAGCTTGCGCCCGAAGCGGTCAAAATCGCCGTCGGATTCCGAAAGCCTGACTTCGATAAAGGCTTCGTCGATCGAATACTGCTCGACATCGGGGGTGAATTCGTAGAGCGCCGCGATCAATCGCCGCGAAATGTCGCCGTAAAGCTCGTAATTGCTCGATTTGAAAACGAGGCCGTAGCGGGAAATCAGGGGTTTGAGCTGATAAAACGGCGCGCCCATCGCGATCCCGAGCGCTTTCATCTCGTTGGAGCGGGAGATCAGGCACCCGTCGTTGTTGCTCAACACCCCGACCGGCCGGCCGAGGAGCGAGAGGTCAAAAATCCGCTCGCAGGAGACATAGAAATTGTTGCCGTCGACCAGCCCGATCATCAGCCTCACCCCCGGACGAATTGGTGGATCACCGCGGTCACCACGCCGAAAATCCGGAGCTCCATGCCTTCGGCAAAGCAAATCGGCCGGTATTTGCGGTTGGCGGCTTCGAGCCGGACGCCGGACTGGTCGCGGCGGAGGAATTTTACCGTGAATTCGCGATCGACGGCGGCGATTACGATTGCGCCGTCAACGGCTTCGAGGCTGCGGTCAACCACCAGAATGTCGCCCGGCTGAATCCCGGCCCCGGTCATCGAATCCCCGGCGGCGCGGACAAAAAAGGTGGCGGCGCGCTTGCGCACCAGAAGTTCATTGAGGTCGAGCGGCGACTCGATATACTGCTCGGCAGGCGACGGAAATCCGGCCGCGACCGGATTCGCCAGCAATGGCGGCGCAGTTTCCGGTTTCTTTTTCGCACCCATTTTCCGATCCTTTCGTGTACCCCATACTATACAATTAAGGATTCGTTTTGCAAAGGCCGTGAACGTCAAAATGACGTCTCTTTTTCCGGTTCGGAGGTTGCATAGAAGAAAGTGTGGTGCTACTGTTTGTAATAATAATGAAACTCAACGGGAGAATATCAAATGCAGCGGATTTGGCGGATGATGGCGGTCGGGGTGATTGCGGCGGCGGGATGGACGAGTGCTCAGGCGGCGGAGCCCGGGATGATGACCGAGGTCGATTTCGAGCGCCGGGGCGTGGAGCCGCTGGGCGACACCGGACTTGAGGCGACGCTCAACAAGGCGCGTTTGGTTGACTCCCCGGTGCGGAGCGGCAAACGGGCGCTGCAAGTGACGCTCGAACGCACCGTGATCGACGGCAAGCCGGATTACCGTACCGACTTCTGGATCAAGGGCATGTCAAAGAGTTTCAAGCCCGGCGAGACCTACTGGTACGGCTTCAGCGTCCAGTTCCCGGCCGACTGGGAGCCGGATACCCAGGCGGAGCTTTTCGCGCAGTGGATCGGCGGCAACGGCGGTTCGCCTCCCTTGGCGATTTATGTCCGCGGCGACGAGTATCAGGTGACCAGCCGTCCCAAAGCGGGCGACCCGGCCAACGTTTTGTGGGCGGGCCCGGTGACCCCGGATCGCGGCAAATGGGTGGACTGGGTCTTTGAAATCCGCTGGTCCAGCGCCGCCGACGGCCAAATCCGGGTCTGGAAAAACGGCAAACAGCTGGTCGATGCGACCTGCCCCAACATGGCCCCGGTGGACCCGGCCCCGTACTTCAAATTCGGCATCTACAAGTGGCCGTGGAAAGGCTCGACAAAAGAGGCTCCGTCGAAAGTCACCCGCCGGGTTCTCTACTTCGATGAAATCCGCATCGGCAACGCCCAAGCCGGCCGCGCGGCAGTCTCCCCGCGGTGAGCGGGAGCAAAGACTTTCCGTCAAGAAAAAACAAATTTTTTGCGACGATCCTCCGCGCTTTCGGGTTTCTCCTGAGTGCGATGGCCGGACTTGCTTGACAAACGCCGGGGGCGGGGATACTGTAAACTCCGATGAAACAGATTGGGGGTTGTTATGAAGTACCGTTTCACACCCGGTTCGGAACACTTGTCGGTCTCGCTCGGGGCCAGGTCTTCGCGCACGCTTGCGAGCACCATCGCCGGCAGCTGGTACCCCGGCAACCGCACCGAACTGGTCGAGCGGATCGAAACGCATCTCGCTTCGGCCGAAGTCCCGGCCTTCGCCGCCAACATCCTCATCCTCCCCCACGCCGGCATGGTCTACTCCGGCGCGGTCGCCGCATACGGCATCAAAACCATCCTCAACGCCAACTTCAAGCGGGTGATTCTTCTCGCCCCCAGCCACCGCGTCTGGCAGCCCGACGTCCTGATCGCGCCCGAAGCCGACCGCGTTTCCACCCCGCTCGGCGAAATTCCGGTTGACCGCGAGGCGCTCGACCGGCTGGCGGCGCGTTTCTCCGTACTGGCGAGCGACGCCGTACATGCCGCCGAGCACTCGACCCAGATTCAATACCCGATGCTCCAGTATGCACTCAAGGACTTCGCCGTGCTGCCGTTGATCGTGAGCTCGCTCGACCGTGACGGCGTCAACCGCGCCGCCGCCGCGCTGCGAAGCCTCATCGATGCCAAGACGCTGCTGGTGGTCAGCAGCGACTTCACCCACTACGGCGCCGATTTCCGTTTCGAGCCCTTCAAGGACGATGTTCGCCATCAGGTGCGGAAACTCGACCTCGTTGCTTTTGAATTGATCCGGCAACGCGACGGCGACGGCTTCACCGCTTTCATCGAGCGGACCGGGGCCACCATCTGCGGCGCCCAACCGATCCGGCTGATGCTGGCGACAATTCCGGAAAAAACCGAATTCAAGCTGCTTCGTTACGCCACCAGCGCCGATGACGACGGCGATGATTCGCGTTTCGTCTGCTACCTCGCCGCCGCCGGGTTTGCCAATTGGGAACCGGAAGCCGCGTCCGACAGCGATTTTCTCTCCCCCGCCGACAAGCGCGCATTGCTCGACATCGCGCGGACTTCGATCCGGCAGGCGCTTGAGCACGGTGTCGCTCCTGACCCCGCCCGATTCGCCGCACGTTGCAGTGAAGCGATGCGCCGCGAAGCCGGTTGCTTCGTCACGTTGACGGATAAAACGAGCCATCAGTTGCGCGGCTGTATCGGCGAGATTCAGGCATTCCGCCCGCTTGTTGAAGCGGTGTGCGCCCGCGCGGTGGACAGCGCATTCCGCGATCCGCGTTTTCCGGCGCTGACCCCGGCGGAATTCGACCGCGTTTCGATCGAAATTTCGGTCTTGACGCCGGAAAAAGCAGTGGCGTCCTGGCGCGACATCGTGATCGGCAAACACGGCATGACCATCCATAAATCCGGCCGGTCGGCGGTGTTTCTTCCCCAGGTCGCGCCGGAGCAGGGGTGGGATCTTGCGACCACCCTGACTTACCTCGCGCAAAAAGCCGGGCTTCGGCCCGACGACTGGCGCGAGGGGGCGCGTTTCACCGTGTTTGAGGCGATCGTCTTCAACGAGGACGAGTTCACGTCCTGAGGTTGCCGAGTTCGATCCGGGTGAAGCCTTTGCCCGCGGCGAGGTTGCGGATGCGATAGAGTGTTTCGGGCGGCGTCGGGGGGGCAGTGAAGCCGCCGGCCGGGAAATAGGCCGAGAAATGAAGCGGGGTGTCGGTTCCGAGGCGTTCCGCGACGGTGTCGAGCAGCGGCCCGATCACGTCGTCGCGGTCGTTTTCGCCGGGGATGACCAAGGTGGTCAGTTCGAGGTGCCCGTTGCACTCGAATTTGAAAAAGGCGCAGCTCTCCAGCACTGTTTCCAAGTTGCCGCCGCAGAGTCCGCGGTAGAAGCGGTCATCGCCCTTGAGGTCGATATTGGCGGCGTCGATCAAAGGATAGAATTCGGCGCGCGGTTCGGGATTGATGAAGCCGTTGCTGACCAGCACGGTGCCGAGCCCGGCGAGGCGCGCGAGGTGGGCGGTGGCCATCGCGTACTCGATGAATACGGTTGGTTCGTTGTAGGTAAAGGCGACGCTTTGGCAGCCGTACTCTTTGGCCAGGTCGACCACCTGCTGCGGGGCGAGGTAATTGGCGGATGGGGTGCGGTTGTAGCCGCGGCGCGAAATGGTGTCGTTCTGGCAGAAACGGCAACTGAAATTGCAGCCGCAGGTGCCGATCGAAAAGGTCTTCGATCCCGGTTGATACCAGTTGAGCGGTTTTTTTTCGATCGGATCGACCGCCACGGCGACGGGGTGTCCGAAGCTCTCGGCGATCAACTTGCCGCCAGTGTTGCGGCGTACTTGGCAGATGCCGGTTTTGCCTTCGGCAATGATGCAGTTGTGGGGACAGAGCCGACAGCGGACGAGTCCGTTTTCGAGCTCCTGATAGAACGAACATTCAACCGGTTCACGCATGTTTCAACCCTCCCGGTAAACATCCGGGAATATACCGCGCCAATCGGGAAAGTCAAATTGCAACGCGTAATCCGGGGTGTATAGTAGAACAAAAGGAGCGACGCCATGCGAAAAATCAGACTGGGGATCAGCAGTTGTCTATTGGGCAATCCGGTCCGTTACGACGGACAGCATCAGCGCAACGCTTTTTTGTGCGACGTGCTCGAACCCCTGGTCGAGTATGTTCCGGTCTGTCCCGAGGTTGAGTGCGGACTTCCGGTGCCGCGCGAATCGATGCGCCTCGTCGGCGACCCCGCCGCGCCGCGACTGGTGACCAATTTTACCGGGCGCGACCTGACCGATCAGATGAATTCCTTTGTGGCAAGGCGGCTCGACGAACTCGAAAAGGAAGATCTCGACGGCTTTGTTTTCAAAAAAGATTCGCCATCAAGCGGCCTCGAACGGGTCAAGGTCTTCAATGCCAAAGGCTCGCCGGTCAAGGCCGGGCGCGGCCTCTTCGCCGGGGCGTTCATCGCGCGTTTTCCGCAACTTCCGGTGATCGAGGACGGGATGCTCAACGACCGTTTCCTGCGCGAACGCTTCCTCAACCGGATTTTTGCGGCGGCGCGGCGGCGCGAGCTCGACCCCGCCGGCAACCGGCGGCGGCAGCTCTCCGATTTTCAGGCCCGGCACAAACTGACCTTGCTCTGCCACGCCCCCGGCCGCTATCCCGAGCTCGGGCGCCTGGCGGCGACCGGCGACTTCGCCGCCTACTTCGCCAAGCTCGACGAGCTGCTGGCCCTCCGGCCGACATTGGCCAAACACATCAACGTGATGCACCACATCCTCGGTTACTTCAAAAATGACCTCGAAAGCTGGGAAAAACAGGAAATGCTCGACTGCATCGAGGCTTGCCGCCGGAACCGCACCCCGCTTGCCGTCCCGCTGACGCTGCTGCGTCACTACGTCCGCAAATATCACCAAACCTACCTCCTTGAGCAGACCTACTGGGAGCTCCTCGGGCCGTATTATCTGTGAGGGGGTGACGACAATGACAAAGTGGAAAATAATCGTGATCGTCTGCGGCATCGTCGCGGCAATGATCGTTTTGTCGGCTCTGAGCTATTTGATTGGGAGTGCCAACGGAGCGAGCGATTTTATCGACTCAAGCGTTGCGATGCGCTGGATTGACGGTCGTTACGGCAGTGCTTTTTACGGCGTCCATGTTTTCGGCAAAACGGCTGAGGACGGCAAAGTCGCGGTTTCAGCCCGAATTTACATCAGCGCGGCGGGATACTTCCACGACTGCGGTCAGATTGGCGAAGCACCTGACTGGCCCGCCGCCCGGGCCATCTTCAGCAATATCCGCGCAACTGAAGCAGCTCTTTACATCGGAGACTATCAAGTCGAACGTGCAAAATTCGAGAGCCACCGCTGAGCGAATCCGCCATCATTGCTGCTGATGCGGCGGAAAATAATCAATCGAGCCGACCTTCAAAGTCTTTTTTGCCCGTCCGAAAGGGCGGTTTTCCCGCTTTCCCGTTTTCGGATCTGTGAGAAAAAAAGAAGCCGGACTTGGCGTCCGGCTTGGTGTGGCGATTGTTTTCCTGTCCCCTGCGTGGCTTGGGATGGTCAGCCGCGTTTGAGCTGCTGCTCGATTTTCTGCACGGTGCGGCGGAACGGTTCGTCGCGGTCGCAGAGTTCGGGGACTTTGGCGACGGCATTGATGATGGTGGCATGGGTTTTGCCAAAGGCGGCGCCGATTTCGGGCAATGAGTGGGAGGTCAAACGGCGGCAGAGGTACATGGCCGCCATCCGGGGTTCGGCGATGTTTTTCGGGCGTTTGGAGCCGAGGATGTCGGCGACCGAGAGGCCGAACTGGGCGGCGACCAGACGCTGGATGGTATCGATGGAAATGCTCTTGGAGGCGCTTTCCTGCGAGAGCTGGACGGCGAGCAAGGTTTCGGCCTGTTCAACGGTGAGCGGGGTGTTCCCGCGCATCGAGGCGTAGGAGGCCAGGCGCATAAAGGCGCCCTTGAGCCGCCGCACGCTGGAGGAAATCTGCTGGGCGAGAAATTCGAGAATGGGATCGCCGAGTTTGACTTTGATCAGGGTGTCTTCGCGCATCATGCGGAGAATGGCGAGGCGGCCCTCGACTTCGGGAACGCCGATTTCGGCGGTGACGCCGGATTCAAAACGGGTGACCAGCCGGGCTTCGAGCCCTTTGATTTCGCAGGGCTGTTTGTCGGAGGTCAGGATGATTTGCTTTTGCTGATGGCTCAACGTGTTGAAGAGGTTGAAGAACTCTTCCTGAATCTGCGGCTTGTTGGCGAGCATGTGGACGTCGTCAACCAGCAATAAATCGATATCGCGAAGCGACGAGCGGAATTCGCCGAGGCTCCGTTTCTGGGCGAGGAGATCGTAAAAGCTGTCGAGCAATTCGCTACAGGAGGTGTAACGCACCCGCAACGGCTGTTCCATGGTCTGGGCGGCGTGGGCGGCGGCCTGAAGCAGG
>JBFWIO010000099.1:0-9373 GCA_050255955.1 Victivallaceae bacterium | reverse complement strand
GCGCTTCGCGTAGCTTCGCTCCGGTGGAGCCGGAGCGACCAGGGGTGTTCGCCCCCTGGACTGCGACTCCGTACGACGGAGGGCGGGATTGAGCGCTTCGCGCTTTTTTTTAGCCTGCGGCGCTTTTGTTGTTTGTTTTTTTTACTTGTGGAACTATAATACAAAAAGAGGCTTTTTTCCACCATGCTCGAACACAATTTGCAACATTTTCTCCAGTACCTGGCCACCGAACGCGGCCTCGCACGCCACAGCATCGACGCCTACGAGTGCGACCTGCGCGACCTCATCAACTACCTCGAAACCCGCAAAATCAACTCCTTCGCCACCGTCAAACGCGCCGACCTCATCGACTACCTCGGCGAACGCCGCGAAAACGGCCTCGAAAGCACCACCGTCGCCCGACGCCTCGTCGCCACCAAACTCTTCTTCCGCTTCCTCCACGACGAGAAACTCATCCCTGCCAACGAAGCCAGCCTGATGGATTCCCCCAAACTCTGGCGCATCCTCCCCGATTTTCTCAGCAACGACGAAATCACCCGCTTCCTCACCGCCTTTTCCGATCACAGCGACGACCCCCTCGAACTTCGCAACCGCGCCATGCTCGAACTCCTCTACGCTTCCGGATTGCGCGTCTCCGAACTCGCCAATCTGCCACTCTCCGCCCTCGACTTCGACACCGAACTCGTCCGGGTCACCGGCAAAGGATCAAAAACCCGCATCGTCCCCGTCGGCAAAATCGCCCTCGCCATCCTCCGGCGCTACCTCGCCGAAAGCCGCCCCGCCCTGGTCGAGAAAAACCCCGCCGCCAAACAACTCTTCGTCTCCCGCAACGGCCGCGCCCTCAACCGCGAACGCGTCTGGGCCGTCGTCAAACTCGCCGCCGAACTCGCCGGTATCAACAAAAACGTCCACCCCCACACGTTGCGGCACTCCTTCGCCAGCCACCTCCTCGAAAACGGCGCCGACCTCCGCGTCATCCAGGAAATGCTCGGCCACGCCGACATCGGCACCACCGAAATCTATACCCACGTCGATCGCTCGCGGCTCGCCGCACTCCATAAAAAATTTCACCCCCGGGGATAGAGAACATGAAAGCCGAAATCCTCAGCGCCGAATTGATCGCCTGCGGCCGCTACCTCAAACTCGAAACCCTCCGCTACCGCGACGACCACGGCGCAGAACGGTTGTGGGAAGCCGCCGGCCGGGTCGGCAGCTTCGGCGCAGTCATCATCGTCGCCAAAATCGCCCGCACCGGCGAACTCCTGCTGATCCGCCAGTTCCGCCCCCCCGCCGGCAAACACCTGATCGAATTCCCCGCCGGACTGGTCGATCCCGGAGAAACCCCCGAACACACCGCCATCCGCGAACTCCGCGAAGAAACCGGCTATCACGGGCAAGTCACCGCCGTCCACCCCCCGACCTACAGCTCCCCCGGCCTCTCCGGCGAACAGCTCTATCTGGTCGAAATGGCCATCGATGATGATGTCGATCCGGCGCCGTGCAACGAAGAAAGCGAGTCGATCGAAACCTTTCGCATCCCGCCCGCCGGACTTCCCGCCTTCCTCGACCAGTGCGAAGCCCGGGGCGACGGCGTCGATGCCAAAGTCCGGGTCTACTCGCTCCGCTGATCAGCCGATCAAGCGTTCGATTTCCTCGCGGTCGGAGAAGTGGCGCTTGACGCCCTTGATCTCCTGATAATCCTCGTGGCCCTTGCCCGCCACCAGCACGGTGTCGCCGCTTTGCGCCAACTCCGCCGCGAACTTGATCGCCGCGCCCCGGTCGGGCTCGACCCGGTACGGCACGGTCGCCGGAATGCCGGGGAGAATTTCGGCAATGATCGCTTCCGGCTCCTCGCTTCGCGGATTGTCGCTGGTGACAACCAGATAATCCGAAGCCGCGGCCGCCGCCTTGCCCATCCTCGGCCGCTTGCTGCGGTCCCGGTCCCCGCCGCAGCCGAAAACGGTGATCAATTTCCCCCGCGTCAAAGGCCGCAGCGCCGCCAGCACTTTGACCAAGGCATCGTCGGTATGGGCGTAGTCAACCACAAAGCCCGCCCCGTCGGCGCGTTTGAAGAGCTCCAGCCGCCCCGGCGCCGCCGTCACTTCAGCCGCGGCCGCGAGCAGCATCGGCCACTTCGCCCCCAGCGCTTCGGCAGCCAGCAGCGCCCCGGTCAGGTTGAAAACATTGTGCTCCCCGATCAACCGCGTCTTCACCGTAAATTCTCCGTCATTTCGGCGCAAAACAAAGGTGGTGCCGTCATTTTTTAGCTCAAAACTCACAATCCGGCAGTCGCAGTCGTCACTTTCGCCAAAAGTGACGACAACGTTGTCCGTCACTTCCCCGGCTAATTTCCGGCCGTGCGGGTCGTCGATATTGATGATCGCACGCGCACCCGGAGCGAGCAATTCGACGAAGAGCCGCCGCTTGGCGGCATAATAAGCCTCCATCGTCCGGTGATAGTCGAGGTGGTCGCCGGTGAGATTGGTGAATACCGCCGCGTCAAAGCGCACGCCGCCGGTACGGTTCTGGTCGAGTGCGTGACTCGACAGCTCCATCGAAACAAACTCCGCCCCCTCGTCGGCCCCGCGACGGAGAAGCTTGAAAAAGTCCTCCGGTCCCGGCGTGGTGTGCGACGCCGGTGCCGACCACTCCGGCGTCCGGTATTCGACCGTCGAAATCAGCATGCTCCGGTGTCCCGCGCGGCGGAGCAGTTGCTCGACGAGCATCGCGGTAGTGGTCTTGCCGTTGGTGCCGGTGACGCCGAAGAACTTGAGCCCGAGATCGGGCCGGCGGTAGAAGTCGCGCATCAGTCCGGTCAGCGCGGCGCGGCTGTCGGCGACGAGTTCGAGTCTGACTCCGGCGGGAACTTCGACCGGCCGTTCGGCGACAATCGCGGCGGCTCCGGCGGCGGCGGCGGCGGCGACGAAATCGTGGCCGTCACTTTTATTTCCCGGGACGGCGACGTAGAGCGCGCCCGGCACGACTTGCCGCGAATCGGCGGTGATCAGGGGGTAATCGGCGGCGTTGAGCATGATTTAGCTCTCCTTCTTTTCCATTCTTCAAGCAGCGCCGGGTCGATCCCGACGCCGAAAATCACCAGCAGCGCTCCCGCCAGCTGAAACAGCGAAACCCCTTCGCCGAGAATCGGCCACGACAGCGCCAGCACCGTCACCGGAGTCAGATACTGCATGATGTTGAGGAGCGAGAGATCAATCAGCCTCTGCGCCTGATTCCAGGCGAAAAACGCCCCCGCGGTGGGAAAGAGGATGATGTACCCGACCACCGCCCAGCTCAAGAATGACTGCGGCATCTGGATGGCGCGAAAATTGATCGCTTCGAGCACCAGCAACAGCGGCAGCGCGCCGAGCATCACATAGGTGGTATAGATATACCCGCCCACCCGGCGCACGGTTTCGCGGCCCCAGAGCGAATAGACCGCCCAGCAGACCGCCGCGCCGAACGTCAGCAAATCGCCGAGCGAAAAGGCGGCGAGATGAAGTCCGGTCGGCTCGATCACTTTGATCACCATAAAGCAGCCGGCCGTCGCCACCGCCATTCCGGCGTACTGAATCGGGCGCACTTTGCTCCCCAGCAGCGCGCCGCCGAGCATGGTCATCACCGGCGTCGCGGTCATGATCATCGACGAATTGACCGCGGTGGTGTAGCGCTGTCCCCAGAAAATCAGGAAACTCATCCCGGCCATCCCGACCGTGCCCTGCGCCAGCATCAGAAGAAAGTCGCGCCGGGAAAAGTCGAACATCCTGCTGCCGTAGAGCTTCAGCCCGACGACCCACATCAGCAATCCTGCCACGCTGAAGCGCAGGATCGACATCGTCACCGGATCGACGCTGTCGCTTCGCATCAGCGCGCGCCCGGCGATATAAGTCGTCCCCCACAAAAAAGCGCTGGCAAAAGACCAGAAAACTCCGACGGCAAATGGGTGTTTCAGCATAATTTTCTCTATTTTTTTATTTTCCCGCTTGCTTTTTGGCAAAAAAACGGTATTTTAATGGAACTTCGATGGGGCATTAGCTCAGTTGGCTAGAGCACCACACTGGCAGTGTGGGGGTCAGCGGTTCAAGTCCGCTATGCTCCACCATTTTTTTGTCTTGATTCCGGATTCACTTCAGTTTCCCATTCCTAAAAAGCCCTTACGGCTGTTTGCCGATGTAAGCCAAAATGCCGCCGTCAACGTAGAGGATCTGGCCGTTGACGAAGTCCGAAGCGGCGGAGGCGAGGAAAATCGCCGGACCGGTCAGGTCTTCGACCGTGCCCCAGCGTGCCGCCGGGGTTTTGGCGACGATGAAGCGGTCAAAGGGATGGGGCGCGCCGTCCTGTCCTGTTGCCCGCAGCGGTGCGGTCTGGGTGGTGGCGATGTAGCCGGGCCCGAGGCCGTTGCACTGGATGTTGTATGACCCGTATTCGGAGGCGAGGTTGCGGGTCAGCATTTTGAGCCCGCCTTTGGCGGCGGCGTAGGCGCTGACGGTTTCGCGGCCGAGTTCGCTCATCATCGAGCATATGTTGATGATTTTGCCGGCGCGGCGCGCCATCATTCCGGGCAGCACGGCTTTGGCGGCGATGAATGCGCCGACGAGGTCGATGTCGATTACTTCGCGGAATTCGGCGGCGCTCATCAGGTGCATCGGAATCCGTTTGATGATCGCGGCGTTGTTGACCAGGATGTCCACGCCCTCCGAATCGCGGCTGATTTGGGCGACCATCGCCGCGACCGCGGCCTCGTCGGTGATGTCGCAGAGAAACCCCTCGGCTTTGATCCCCAGCGCGCGGTAATCGTCCAGCGCGCGCCTGCGGTGTTCTTCGCTCCGGCAGTTGAAAACGATCCGGGCTCCGGCTTTGGCCAGCGCGGCGGCGATGGCGAAGCCGATGCCGCCGGCCGCGCCGGTGACCAGCGCGGTTTTGCCGTCGAGACGAAACAATTGATCCATGATGACGTACCGAAAAAAGTTCGCGCCGCCCGAACCCCGGAGCGGTCGCATAAAGATACCGCCGCGGCGGCGGATGTCAAGCCGGAAACCATTTTTTGATGCAAAGCATGCGCTGAAAATACACCTCCGGACTGGAAAAGCGACAAAGCCGGATTATATTTCTTCGTGCCTTGCAACATTCAATCGTCAAAGGAAGAAGATCATGAAGCTCGCGACCCGTCTGATCAGTTCACTCGAGAAAGTGTTTCCGGAAGCCGAACTTGGCGCCGCTCCTTTTGAGTCGGCTACCGCGGCCAAGGGCGAGGTATTTTCTTTTCAGCTGGCGATCCGCAGCAGCGGCGTCAATGAGCACTTTGCCAAGCAGAACCGGCTTTGCTTTGAACAGTTGACGCTTGGGGTCGAAGCCGAGTCGAAGCTGCCGGTCGAAGTCCGTTTCGTCCAGTCGGTGCCGGTGACGGTGCCGGCGATGGTGGCCGAGTCGAACTATCTCAGCCAGACACCGGGGCTGTATCCCGACTACTTGCGTCCGCTTGGTGACGACCGCTGTTTCCGGATTCCCGGCGGACAGTATCACGCGCTGTGGGTGACGGTGCGCGTTCCGGAGGACTGCCGGGCGGGCAAATACCCGGTGAAACTCGTCATCCGCAATGCCGGGAATGATCGCAAGTTCACTGCCGAAGACCAGGCGGTCGAGGCGGTTTTTACCCTCGAAGTGCTGCCGGTCAAGCTGGATAAGCAGAAACTTCTGCGTTACGAATGGTTTCATATCGACTGCCTCAAGAGTTTCTACGGTGTGGAAACCTGGAGTGAAGAGCACTGGCGGATCATTGAGAACTTCATTCGCAACGGCGTCGCGCACGGGCTCAATGTGCTGTTGACGCCGCTCTGGACGCCGCCTTTGGACACGGTGCCGGGCGGCGAGCGGCCGACCACTCAGTTGCTGATTATCGCCAAAAAGGGCAAGAAATACACCTTTGACTTTTCCCGGCTGGAGCGTTATCTCAAGCTTGCGCAGGCGTGCGGGATCACTCACTTTGCGATGAGTCACGCCTTTACCCAGTGGGGGGCCAAAGCGACGCCGAAGATTGTCGCTACGGTCAATGGCAAAGAGCAGCGGATTTTCGGTTGGGATGTTCCGTCGGATTCGCCGGATTACGCGGATTTCCTGCGGCAGCTGATGCCGCAGTTGATTGCGCTTTTGCGCAAGTACAAGCTGGAGAAGAACGTGTTCTTCTCGACCTCGGACGAGCCGACCGAGGAGAATCTCGAATCATACCGCAAGGCGGCGAAGCTGCTGGAGTCGCTGATCGAGGGGTTGCCGACGCTGGAGGCGCTGTCGAGTTTTGAATTTTCGAAGCGGAATCTGGTGAAGATTCCGGTGCCGTCCAATAATCACATCGAGCCGTTTGTGGGCAATGTGAAGGATTTGTGGACGTATTACTGTGTGAGTCAGGAGGATCGGGTGCCGAACCGGTTTATGGCGATGGGGTCGGCGCGCAACCGGGTGATCGGGGTGATCTTTTATTTGTATGACATCAAGGGGTTTCTGCAGTGGGGGTTTAACTTTTACAACTCGTTGTTGTCGATAGAGGCGGTGAATCCGTTTGCGGATACGTGTGCGGGGAATTGGGTGCCGGCTGGGGATGCGTTTATTGTGTATCCGAATCCGGACGGGACGGCGGGGGATTCGTTGCGGCACGAGGTATTTTTTGATGCGATCCAGGATTTGCGTGCGTTGCGGACGTTGGAGAAGAAAATTGGGCGTGAGGCGGTGGTGGGGATGATTCACGAGGGGTTGAATTACGAGATTAAGATGACGGATTATCCGCGGAGTGCGGATTGGCTGCTGCAGTTGCGTGAACGCATCAACCGCGCCCTGACCAAAAAATAAAAAAAATAATAAAAATAAAAAAAAGCGCGAAGCGCCAATCCCGCCCCCCGTCGTACGGGGTCGCAGTCCAGCGCGCGAAAAGCGCTGGTCGCTCCGGCTCCACCGGAGCGAAGCTAAGCGAAGCGCTCCCCCCGAGGTCGGCGGAGCCGACTCCACACTGCGGGAGCGAGGTCGGCAGCCGTGTCACGAAGTGACCGGCGAACGACATCGAGCGAAGCAGGGCGACCGGGATAAGGTATCGATGGCGGGCGCTGGCGCGGCCGGTCGCTCCGACACCTGTCGGCGTCGGAGCTCGGGCCGGGCTCAGCGGCGGAACTTTGTTCCGCCTCTCTGAGCTGGGGCTTCGCCCGGGGCGGGAACGGCGAGGTTTCACCTCACACTCCACCAAAGGGCTCCGCGCCCTTTGGAAACCGCGCAAGGGCGCGGCCCTTGACCGGGGTACCGGCGCTTTGGCACGCAGTACGCTTTTTCGTTTCGGAACCACAGAAAAACCGCATCATGAAACAACTCGAAGTCGCCACATGAACCACCCCCTGACCATGTGTACACGCTACACCCGGCTCGGCGCCTCCAGCCGACTGCGCTTCCATTGCTACGCCGACGCCCTCCGCGAAGCGGGCTACCGGGTCGCCATCGACGCCTTTTATCCCGACGAATATTTGCGTAAACTCTACACCGGAGCGGGACCAAGCCGCTTCCTCGCCGCCCGCGCTCTTGCCACCCGGCTTTGGCGCACCCTGACCCTCCCCGAACGACTGATCGTCGAATACGAACTGCTGCCCTTTGTCCCCTTCAGTATCGAACGCCGATTGCTCGGGAACCGGCGCTATATTCTCAACTTCGACGACAATGTCTGGGAAAAATACGCGGCCTTACCCCGGCTTCGCGACAAATACGACCAACTGATCACGAAAGCCGCAGGGGTGATCGCCGCCAACGCTTTCCTGCGCGAAAAAATCTCGAAGTTCAATTCCCGGGTGATCGAAATCCCGACCGCGGTTACGTTTGCGGATTATCAACTTGATGTGGCCAAGCGCCCCGGCCTCGCCCTGTGCTGGATCGGGACGCCGGTGACTTACTTTTATCTTGAACGTTTCGCCGACACCTTGCGCGCGATGGCGGAAAAGGTCGATTTCACGCTGGTGGTAATCGCCCGCAAATCACTGGAATCGCGGCGGATCGCCGGGGTGAAACAGGAGTTTCTCGACTGGAGCGAAGCCACTGAGGCGACCGAAATCAAGCGTTGCCATATCGGCATCATGCCGCTTCTCGACGACGAATTTTCGCGCGGCAAGTCGGCGTACAAGCTGATCCAGTGCCTGGCCGCCGGTTTGCCGGTAATCGCAAGTCCGGTAGGCGAGAATTGCCGGGTGGTCAATGATACATGCGGTTTTCTTGCCGCCGATCCTGCCGAATGGGTGGCGGCGCTGGAGAAATTGACCGATCCGGCGGTTTATCGGGCGTTGGCGTCGGGGGCGACGGCGCGATCGCGCGACTATTCGCTTGAGACCTGGCGGCCGCGCTATGTCGATTTTGTCAAAATGTGTTTCGGGGATGAATGAGTTGGCTGTTATGCGGCCGGTTCGGGAATGAGGGGCGATGAAGATTCTGATTTACAATATTGCGTATGGCACCGGGAGTCCGGGGGGGGAGTACCGGAGGTTATTGACCGGGCATCGTTTTTTGTCGGCTCCGGAGCGGCCGTTTCGCAAGATTGTCAAGATGATCGGGGCGTTGCAGCCGGATGTGGTGGGTTTGCTGGAGGCGGACTTGGGCAGTTACCGGACTGGCCGGCTCAATCATGCGTCGGCGCTGGCGGCGGAACTGGAGTTGTATCCGCATTGTCAGCTCAAGTACGGGCCGGATTCGACGTTGGCCAGGCTGCCGTATTTGAAGCATCAGGGGAATGCGTTGTTGACGCGTGAGGTCAATGGTGAGAATGCGGTGGATTTTTTTCCGCGCGGGACGAAGAAGTTGATTTTGCAATGTACGGTTAACGGGGTGCGGATTTTGCTGGTGCATTTGGCGCTGACCCGGGCGGTGAGGCGGATTCAGCTGGAGTATCTGGCGTCGTTGATTGTGCCGGGGGTGCCGACGGTGGTGGCGGGGGATTTCAATACGTTTGGCGGGGTGCGGGAGTTGTGGGATTTTCTTGGGCGGACTCGTTTGCGGAGTGCAAATGGGGCGAATCTGGCGACGTATCCGGCGTGGTCGCCGCAGAAGGAGTTGGATTACGTGTTGTTGTCGCCGGAGTTGGCGCTGACCGGGTTTGACGTCCCCAAGGTGAATTTTTCGGATCATCTGCCGTTGCTGGCGGAGATCGAGCGGAGGTAGGGCGGGGCGTCGGCCTCGGGGCGCGTAAGCCGCCCCTGATCGCGAGGCGGGCGACCGTCGCCCTCGGGATACCGAGCCGGTCGCTGACGCTCTCTCGGCTCGGGGCGCGTAAGCCGCCCCGGATCGCGAGGCGGTTCCTCCGCCGAGCAGGGTCCAGGGCGGTGCCCTGGCGCAGGATTCCAAAGGGCGCGGAGCCCTTTGG
>JBFWIO010000098.1:0-9406 GCA_050255955.1 Victivallaceae bacterium | reverse complement strand
TCGTTCACGATCCCTATTTCTCGATCTGGTCCGCCGCCGACCGGGTCAATCAGGACATCACCCGCCACTGGACCGGGAGCCCGATGGGGCTCGAAACGCTGGCCCGGATCGACGGCGCGACTTTCGTCCTCACCGGCACGGTTCGCGGCTTCGCCGCCGCCGAAGTCACCTCGCAGGAAGTGCATGCGACGAGAACCGTCTGCCGCTTCGCTCAAAACGGGGTCGCGATCACCATGACTTTTCTGACCCCCGCGCTGCCGCATAAACTCGATATTCTCTCCCGCCCGGCAAGCTACGTCAATTTTGAGGTCGCTTCGCTCGACGGCAAGCCGCACCAAGTCGAAATCGCGTTCGGCGTCCACGCCACAGTCGCCGTCAATCTCGCAAGTGAGAAAATCACCTGGAGCCGCGGCCGCACCGGAACGCTCGAATTCGCCCGGATTTCAAGCGCCGCCCAGAACGTCCTCGGCCGCTCCGGCGACGACCTCCGGATCGACTGGGGCCACGCCTATTGCGCCATCGACCGCGCCGCCGCGCCCGCGCTGGTGGTTTCGCGCTCGGGCCGGATTGCCGCCGAATTCAGCCGCACCGGCTCGGTCGGCGGCCTCGATGACACGCTCGACTCACCGGTCGCCGCCGGGGCGGTCGATGCGCCGCGCTATGTGATGATGGCGGCGAGCTTCGCCCTCCACGCCCCCGCCGCCGGCACCGCGTCGCGGCACCTCATCGTCGCCTACGACGACGTCCGTTCGATCGAATACTTCAACGTCCAGCTCGTCGCCTGGTATCGCCGCAACGGCCTCAAATTCGCCGACATGCTTCTCCTCGCCGAAGCCGAATACACCGCGCTCGCCGTCGAGTGCGAAGCCTACGACCGCGAGCTTGCCCGCGACCTTGCCGCAAGCGGCGGGAGCGATTACGCACGGCTCTGCATTCTCGGCTTCCGGCAGGCGCTCGGCGCGCACAAACTGGTCGCCGGGCCCGACGGCGAAGCGCTCTTTTTCTCCAAGGAAAACTTCTCCAACGGCTGCATCGGCACGGTGGACGTGACCTATCCCTCGGCCCCGCTCTTCCTCCTCACCAATCCGGTGTTATTGAAGGGGATGCTGATCCCGATCCTCGACTACGCCTCGTCACCGCGCTGGCGCTTCCCCTTTGCCCCCCACGACCTCGGCACCTATCCTGTTGCCAACGGCCAGGTCTACGGCGGCGGCGAGGAAACCGAGGACGACCAGATGCCGGTCGAGGAGTGCGGCAATATGCTGCTTCTGGCCGGGGCGTTGCTTAAATTCCACGGCGACCTCGACTTTGCCCGCCGCTACCGCGCCAAGCTTGCCGAGTGGGCCGCTTACCTCGCCGGATTCGGCCTCGATCCGGCGAATCAGCTCTGCACCGACGACTTCGCCGGACATCTGCCGCACAACGCCAATCTTTCGCTCAAGGCAATCCTCGCCCTCGGCGCTTACGGCCAAATCGCCGGAGCGCTCGGCGACCGCGCCGGGAGCGAAAAGTATCTCTCTCTGGCCCGTGACTTCGCCGCCCGCTGGCAGGAGCTTGCCGCCGACGGCGAGTGCTACCGCCTCGCCTTTGACCGGCCGGGGAGCTGGAGCCAGAAGTACAATCTGGTCTGGGACAAGCTTCTCGGACTCGACCTTTTTCCGGCTGAAGTGGCAATCAAAGAAACCGCCTTTTACCGCCAAAAGCTTGACCGTTGCGGCCTGCCGCTCGACAATCGCAGGAATTACACCAAAATCGACTGGGAGCTCTGGACCGCCACGCTGACCGGGAACGATGCAGACTTTCAAACGCTGCTGGCCCCGGTGATCCGTTTCCTCGACGAGACCGCCGACCGCGCCCCGCTGACCGACTGGTACGAGTGCGCCGATGGACAGATGGTCGGCTGGACGGATGTACACAGCGGACGCAAATACGGCTTCCGCGCCCGTTCGGTGGTGGGCGGACTTTTCCTCAAGCTTCTCTACGATCCCGCGCTCTGCCGCAAATACCGCGCCAAAAACTGACGTTTTTGTCCGGTTCGCACCTGGAACACGAATATTTCGAGGTGTGAACCGGTTTTTTTTTGTTTTTTTTTTATGTCTGATTGTATTCTTCCGGATTCAAGTGTATGCTAAATCAAATTTACGAAGCTGATTGCAAAAGGTCTTCCGGCCGCCCGAAAGGCCTGTTTCCCCGCCTCGCCGGGAGCGATTTCGGGACATACCGTTGCGGGTATGCCCCTCAATCTACCCGGCAATGCGGAAAAAACATCCTCTTTCGGATCGTTCCGAAACAACTTTTGCAATCGGCTCTACGGTTTTATTTCAGGTTTGAGGCATGAGACGATTTACCCTTGTCGAGCTTTTGGTGACGATCGCGATTCTGGCGATTCTGGCGACCTTGCTGCTGCTGCTGGTCAGCCGGGTGAGGGAAACCAGCAAACTGGCGAAGTGCCTCAACAACTTCCGCCAGCAGAGCGCCTGTGTGCAACTTTATGCCGGCGACAACGACGAGTTCTTTCCCACCCGTTACGTCTATCAGGACGGAGTGCCGCAGTACAATTCGCTGGAGTGGGGGATTTTCATCAACTCGCTGCGAAGCTATATTACCAAGGGGCCCGCCTATCTCGACACCTGGGAGCGGGTCGGCTACCTCGACGAGAACGTCTATTCGGTTCCCCGCGCCTGGGTCTGCGACGCTTATTACGGCACCAAAATGCCTTCCGCCGTATTTCAGTTCCGGCCTTCGCGACAGGGATACATCCGGATGCGGGTGCTCGCTCCGGTCGACCGCGGTCACGCGCTTGCCGCCAAGGCCAACTCCCCCGCGGGATACCGGATCGGACAACTGCCGTCGCCGTCACGCTACAGCCTCGGCGCCGAAACCGGGTGGGAATTCTCCGGCTACACCGGCGGCGCGTGGGAGCGTCACATCTCCACCCGCTACGCCAGCCATGACGACGTGTTGAGCGGAAATACGCCCTACGGCCACAAAAACGGCTGGTCGGTGATGTTCCTCGACGGCCACGTCAGCTTCATGCGCAAAAAACGGCTCACCTCCACCAACCAGGACTTCGGTATGCGTCAGAAAGAGCGCGTGATCGCCTTTGAAGACCTCTGATTCCTCCTCTGTCCGTTCATTTTCAGCAAAAAAAACGATCAACGCAAAAAAAATCGTTCCGGGCGATGGAAAATTATCCATTGCGGTGTAACGTATCTTTCAGAAACCCATTTTTGAGGAGGATTTCACGATGAGCGAAAATTTATTGATTCTGCGTGAATCGACTTTTGACAGCGTGATCGCGTCTGGAACCGTCCTGGTTGACTTCTGGGCGACCTGGTGCGGCCCCTGCCGCAAGCAACTGGAGATCATCTCCGAAGTTCTCGCCGGCGGCAAGCTCCCGCCCGGCGTCAAAATCGCCAAAGTCGATATCGATGAAAATCCCGGCCTTGCGCGCAAATTCAACATCGAGCTGGTGCCGACTCTGATCCTGTTCAGGGACGGCAAGGCGGTGGAAGTCTCAAGCGGCGTCCACTCGGCGGCGCAGATTGTCGAACTCGCCTCCCGCTGAGGGGGAACATTCCGACCCAATCCGAGGGGGCGCTATGCTTTCACGCGGGAACTACTGGCAGGAAAATCTCTGTCTCGAGCAGAATCCGGGTCCTTGCGTCTTCGTGATTTTCGGCGCGTCCGGCGACCTCGCCGGACGGAAGCTCTTTCCGTCGCTTTTTGCCCTCTTCAAGCGCGGACTCCTCGGGGACGACACCCGGATCATCGGTTGCTCGCGGCACCCCCACGGCGACGAGTCGTTCCGCGCCGCGCTGGCCGGTGCGCTCCCCGGCCGGGACGCGGCGAAAAAAACGGAATTTCTCAAGCGGATCGGTTATCAGGTGCTCGAATACGGTGAAGAAGCCGGGTATGACGCGCTCAAGCAGCGGCTTGACAGCGGCGTCCTCGCGGCGCTTCCCCACTTGTTTTACCTCGCCACTCCGGCAACGCTCTACCCCGACATCACCCGCCACCTTCACCAGGCCGGGCTGCTGCGGGAAAAAAGTCCCAAAGAGTGGCGGCACGTGGTGTTTGAAAAACCTTTCGGCTTCGATGCCGTCAGCGCCGAAAAACTTGACGAAACACTCCACCGCTATCTCGGCGAAAGCCAGATCTACCGGATCGACCACTATCTCGGCAAGGAGACGGTGCAGAACATTCTGCTGCTTCGCTTCGCCAATCTGATTTTTGAACCGATCTGGAACCGGAATTACATCGACAACATTCAAATTACGGTGTCGGAGACGCTGGGCGTGGAGAACCGCGCCGGATACTTCGACCAGGCCGGGCTTCTGCGCGACATGTTCCAGAATCACATGCTCGAAATGCTTTCGCTGGTGGCGATGGAGTGCCCGGCCGCCTTCACCGCCGATGCGGTGCGCGACGAAAAGCTCAAACTGATCCGCTCGATCCGCCCCTTTGACCTCAAGCGCAGTCCGGGGTCGGTGATTCGCGGCCAGTATCAGGGGTATTGCGGCGAACCCGGCATCGCCGCGGGTTCCACCACCGAGACCTTTGTCGCGATGAAGCTTGAAGTCGCCAACTACCGCTGGGCGGGAGTGCCTTTTTATCTCCGGGCGGGCAAGAAACTCGACGAGCGCAAAAGCGAAATCGTGGTGGTGTTCAAATCGATCCCGCATTCGATTTTCGCCCCGCTGCGGGCCAAAGACTTCCAGCGCGACATCCTGCGGCTGCGGGTTCAGCCGCACGAAGGCATGGCGCTGACGCTCCAGGCCAAACAGGCGGGGCCCAAACTCTGCATGGGGGCGCTGACGCTCAACTACGACTATGGCGACGCCGGGGATGAAGCGCTTGACGCTTATGCGCGGCTGCTGCTCGACTGCCGGCTGGGCGACCAGACGTTGTTCATCCGCAGCGACATCATCGCGGCGGCGTGGAATCTCTTTGGCAGCATCCTCGATTTCTGGCGTGAAACGCCGGGAGCTTCTCCCCTCAACGCGTATCCGACCGGTTCATCCGGCCCAGCCGCGGCGGATGAACTGCTTCGCAAAGACGGCAAAGAATGGATCGAATCAAGATGACCAAAGCAGACCTCGGACTCGTCGGTCTCGCCGTGATGGGCGAGAATCTTGCGCTCAATATCGAACGCAACGGTTACGTTGTCGCCGTCGCCAACCGGTCCGCCGCCAAAGTGACCGAGTTCATCGCAGGGCGCGGCAAAAACAAGCATTTCATCGGCTGCCGGACGCTTGCCGAACTTGCCGCCGTGCTGAATCGGCCGCGCAAAGTAATGCTGATGGTCAAGGCCGGCGCGGCGGTCGACGAACTCATCGCGCAACTGCGTCCCCTGCTCGAACCCGGCGACATCATCATCGACGGCGGCAACAGCTTTTTTGAAGACACCCGCCGCCGTTCGCGGGAATTGGCGCCGAGCGGCATCCGCTACCTCGGGGTCGGCATTTCCGGCGGCGAGGAAGGCGCGCTCAATGGCCCCTCGATCATGCCCGGCGGCGATGTCGGAGCCTGGCCCGAGGTTCGTGACCTTTTCCGCAAAATCGCCGCCCAGGCCGGCGGCCGCCCCTGCTGCGAATGGGTCGGTCCCGATGGCGCCGGGCATTACGTCAAAATGGTGCATAACGGCATCGAGTACGCCGACATGGAGCTCATCGGCGAAGCCTACTGGATCCTCAAAAACGGACTCGAACTCGCCACTGCCGAGATCGGCGAAATCTTTGCGAAATGGAACCGGACCGAACTCTCAAGCTACCTCATCGAAATCACCGCCGACATCCTCCGCAAGGTCGATCCCGAAACCGGCAAACCGATGGTTGACGTGATCCTCGACCGCGCCGGGCAGAAAGGAACCGGCAAGTGGACCTCGGAGAGTGCGCTCGAACTCGGCGCGGCGACGCCGACCATCACCGAAGCGGTTTTCGCACGGGCGCTTTCGGCGCGCAAGGATAGCCGGCTGGCGGCGAGCGCGGTTCTCCCCGCTCCCGGGCTTGGTAGCTTTTTCGGCTACCGCTCGGACTGGGTCGAGAAAATCCGCCGCGCGCTCTATGTCTCCAAAATCTGTGCCTACAGCCAGGGTTTCGAGCTTCTCAAACTTGCCGCCGAGCGCTACAACTGGGATCTTCACTACGGCGAAATCGCGCTGATGTGGCGGGAGGGGTGCATCATCCGGGCCGAATTCCTCGACCGGATCAAGGCGGCCTACGACCGCAACCCGGCGCTGGAGAATCTGATGCTCGACCCGTTTTTCCGCGACGCGGTGTCGGGCGCGGCCAACGAAGCCTGGCGCGAAGTGGTTTCCGAAGCGGTTCTCCGCGGCATCCCGGCTCCGGGATTCGCCAGCGCGCTGACTTATTTTGACGGCCTCCGCGCGGCGACACTCCCGGCCAATCTGCTGCAGGCCCAGCGCGACTACTTCGGAGCCCACACCTTTGAGCGGACCGACCGCGAGCGCGGTCTTTTTTTCCACTTCGACTGGCAAAAGTAAACCGGGGCGTCACTCGGTGTTGACGTGGAGCCCGAAGCGGTGGCCGGCACGGTAGACGTGCGGAGTCACGGCGTAACGGTCGTAGAAGCGGCGGCGGAAGTTGGAGAGGTCATTGAACCCGGCGAGGCGCGCGATCTCCTTGATCGAATCGGTCGAGCCGCGCAGCAGCTTGGCGGCGTATTCGAGCCGGGTCCGGTTGATCGCCGCAGTCACCGTCATGCCGCAGCACAAGAGGTAAATCCGGCCGAGGTAATCGGCGTTGCAGTGGAGTTTGCGGCTCAAAGTGGCGCGTGAAATCGGCTCGGCGAAGTGAAGTTTGATCTCCTCCCGCGCCCTGGCCGCGAGGCGGTGGCACTCGGGGTCGGAGTGAGCCGACTTGGCGCATTCGTTGAGGAGCAGTCGCAGCAACAGCTCCGTTTCCATCCGGTCCGGCTCCGGCGATTCCTGGCTTGAGAGCAGCAAATTGAAGTAATCCGCCACCCGTTGCGGCCGCGCCAAATGCCCGCTTGAGGGCGGCAATTCCTCCTTGCCTTCGCTCACTGCGAAGTGAAGCCAGAAAAACGACAGATCCCGCCCGTAGGGCAGCACTCCGCCATGCCGCCGCCCCGGATGGAGGATGAGATAGTGATCAGGCCCGAGTTCAAACGCCCGATCTTCCTCAAAAATTCCGAGCACACCCTTGATCACCACGATGAGTTCCCACGAGTCAAGCCGCCGCGTCGGGTGAATCCCCCGGCCGCGCGAGATGAAACGGCCGCCGTTGTGACACACGATTTGCATAATGTCGGAATAATCCTCTTTTTGTGATAATCTATCCTCTTGCGGAACTTTTTCAAACAGAGTAGATTAAATATAAAGGAGATTCCGACGATGATTACACTTAAAGACCGCTGGCTGGCCCCGCGCCAGGAAACCAATCGCAGCTCCACCATCCCGAGCTCGCTTGAGCGCTGCCGCGAAACCGGCCGGATCGAAGCATTCCGGCTGCAATGGCGGCCGGGCGAACCCAACCGGCCCCATATTTTCTGGGATTCCGACGTTGCCAAGGTGCTGGAGGGGATGGCCCTTTCGCTTGAACTTTTTCCGGATCCGGCGATGGCGGCGGAACTCGAAGAACTCATCACGCTGGTGCTGTCGGCCCAGCAACCGGATGGCTACCTCAACAGCTATTTTACCCAAGTCGAGCCGGACAAGCGCTGGAGCAATCTCTTTGACCATCACGAACTTTATTGTGCCGGGCACCTGATCGAGGCGGCGGTGGCGCATTACCGGGCCACCGGCAAAACCAATTTCCTCGACGGCATGCGCCGTTACGCCGATTACATCGCAACCGTCTTCGGCCGCGGCGCAAACCGGCGCCGGGGATGCCCCGGGCACGAGGAGCTCGAACTTGCTTTGGTAAAACTCGCCGATGCGACCGGCGAAAAGAAGTATCTTGACCTCGCCCGATACTTCATCGACGAACGCGGCACGCCGCCAAGTTGCTTCCTCGGCGAACGCCCCCAAGTAACGGTTGAAGAGCTCAGGAACCGCCAGGCCCATCGCCCGGTGCGCGAACAGTGCGAAGCCGACGGGCACGCGGTGCGGGCGCTCTATTTGTATTGCGGCATGGCCGATGTGGCGGCGCGGACCGGAGACCGCGAGCTGCTGGCGGCCTGCGAGCGGCTTTTCGACAATGTGACGGAGCGGCGGATGTACGTCACCGGCGGGGTCGGCTCGACCGCCATCGGTGAAGCCTTCACCGCGGATTATCATCTGCCGAACGACAGCGCCTATGCGGAAAGCTGCGCGGCGATTGCGCTGCTGCTTTTTGCCGACCGGATGCTCAAGCTGACCGGCGAAGCGAAATACCGCGAGGTCGTCGAACGGGTGCTCTTCAACTCGCTGTTGGCTGGAATCAGTTTGTCCGGCGACCGGTTTTTTTACGCCAATTTGCCGGAGGTGGCGGCGAATACGTTTACTTTCGGCCACATCAGCAAGGAGCGTCAGCCGTGGTTCGGCTGTTCGTGCTGTCCGACCAACTATTGCCGGATTATGCCGCAGCTGGGTGAATTCTGTTACCGCCGGACGGCGCGGACGCTGTGCATCGACGTGCCGGTCGCAATGGTGATCAATGAGCACGATTTTGAACTTGAAATCGATAGCGCTTACCCCGTAGGGGGAAAGGTGACGGTCGAAGTCCGCCGGGCGAAAGATTTGAAACTCGACATCGGCGGCCGCAGTTACATGGTCAACGGCGGCGATCGTCTGGATCTGGAACTTGAGCTCCCGGTGCGATTGCTCTACAGCCACCCCAAAGTCACCGCCAATGCGGGCCGTGCGGCACTGGCGCGGGGGCCGCTTATTTATGTGCTGGAGAGTGTTGACAATCCGGATATTGAGCTGGCTACGGCGGTCCTCGCCGGAGAATTCAGTGCTGCGGCGGATGCGATCGGCGGAGTGCCTTTTGTGCGCCTGGAGTCTCCGGGGAGGGCGGTGCCGCGGACGGCGGCGGGAGGGGCGTTGTACCGCGAGGCGCAACCGGAGTATGTCGATTGCCGTTTGAGTTTTATTCCCTTCGCGCTCTGGCAGAACCGTGGTCCCTCCGAGCTGGAAACGTGGGTCGGAGCCCGGCCCGGAAAGCTTCGGACGATATGAATAGGCGCCATGCGGCGCGTATCAAATTTTGCCGGAGGAGACACGAAGGAGCGTACTTTGGTACGTGACTGAGGGATCGACGACAGGCAAGGCGCGATCACCTTCCCCCCCCCCCGGAATCTCGTCTCAACAGTTTTTTTTGCGTAGAAGCGTGGAAAAGGTCGCGTTTTGCCGGAGGAGACACGAAGGAGCGTACTTTGGTACGTGACTGAGGGATCGACGACAGGCAAGGCGCGATCACCTTCCCCCCCCGGAATCTCGTCT
>JBFWIO010000097.1:0-9398 GCA_050255955.1 Victivallaceae bacterium | reverse complement strand
GGACTTTTGACCCTGACCCAGTCGATCGGCATCATCTTCGGTGCCAACATCGGAACTACGGTGACCGCCCAGATCATCTCGTTCAACCTCTCCGGGATCGCGTTGCCGGCGATCACCCTCGGGTTTCTGATCTCGCTTGCCGGGCGCGAGGAGATCAAGGGCTGGGGCGAATCGATCCTCGGTTTCGGATTGCTTTTTTTCGGCATGATGATGATGAGCGACGAACTCAAGATGCTCGGCACGTTTCCGACGTTCGTCAATGTTTTCCACTCTTTTGACTGTACCCCGCGTGAAGCGGGCGGTTGGATGCCTTTTGGCGCGGTCCTGGGTGCGATCGGAATCGGGGTCGCGGCGACCGTGCTGATCCAGTCGAGCTCGGCGGCGATGGGGATCATCCTCGCTTTGGCGGCGGGCGGACTGATTAACTTCTACACCGCGGTGCCGCTGCTGCTCGGCACCAATATCGGGACGACCATAACCGCGTTTCTCGCTTCGCTTGCCGCCAACCGGGTGGCCAAGCAGGCGGCGATCGCACATGCGATGTTCAACGTTCTCGGGGCGCTGCTGATGGTCGGGCTTTTGTATGTGCCCTATGGCCCCCACCGGATTCCGGTGTTCCTCTACTTCGTCAACGCGATGACGCCGGGCGACGTATTTGCCGCGATTCCCCAGGGGATGGAGCGGCATATTGCGATGGCGCACACCTTTTTCAACGTCATCGTGACGCTGATTCTGCTGCCGTTCATCGGTGCTTTTGCCCGTTTCTGCGAATTTCTGCTGCCGATCCGCAATCAGTCGGAACTGGCGACGGTGACGCTGGAGCCCAATCTGCTCGCCTCGCCTTCGATCGCGTTGGAGCAGGTGGTGCTGGCGATCCGACAGATGGTCAATGATTCGTGGACGATGCTCGACACCGCGGTCAACACCCACTTTCTCAAGGGTAAGATCGATGAAAAATCGTTCCGCGAACTTGCCGAAGCCGAGGAGAAAATCGACCGGATGCAGGCTGAAGTCACCGATTATCTGGTCCGGATCACCCGCCGTGAACTCTCCGAACCGCAGTCGGCGCTGGTCCCGCTTCTGATGCATTGCACCAACGACGCCGAGCGCCTGGCCGACCACACCGAGAATATTCTGGTGCTGACCCGCCGGATGGTGAAACTCTCCAAAGGCTTCTCCGAAGACGCCCGGCGCGATCTCGAAAAGGTCTGGAGCCTGCTCGATGCCGAGGCAAAAAGCGTCATTTCCGCCCTCGGCAGCACCAATCCGGCCGACATCGAACAGGCCCTCAGGAACGAACGCAAGATCAACAAGCTTGCCGACAAATACGAGTCAGAGCATATCGATCGTCTGCGCAAAGGCAGCTGCAATCCGGCACTGAGCGTGATTTACATTGAAATGCTCGGCGAACTTGAGAAGCTCGGCGACCATTTGACCAATATCGCCGAGCGGACGCCGGAAATGCAGAAGCATTATATCAAACTCTGAGGAGATTGTATCGTGGAAATCAAAGTGGACCGCCGCGAGCCGGAGGAAAGACTGCGCAAAATACCTTTTGACCAGGTCGTTGACGCGGTAACCCGATGCTGCTTTGAGGCCGCCTGCCGCTTGCCGGCCGACGTGCTTGCCGCGATTGAGGCGGCGGCGAAGCGTGAATCAAGTGAACTCGGTCGCGATTTTCTGAAACAGTACATTGAGAATGCCCGCATTGCGCTGAACGAGAACACCCCGCTCTGCCAGGACACCGGATTCGCCGTTTTCTTCGTTGAAATGGGCGAGCAGTTGCAAATCGACGGAGGTTCGATTTACCAGGCGATCACCAAAGGCACCGAGCGCGGCTATGCCGAGGGCTTTTTGCGCAAATCGATTGTGACCGATCCCCTCTTCAAACGCAAAAACACCGGCGACAACACCCCGCCGATCATCCACTTGACGCTGGTTCCCGGCGACCGGTTGACGGTGGTCCTCGCCCCCAAGGGCGGCGGCTCCGAAAACATGAGTGCGCTATCCATGCTGAAACCCTCCGACGGCCGCGCCGGGGTGATTGACTTCGTGGTCAACACGGTGGTCAAAGCCGGCGGCAATCCATGCCCCCCCACCATCGTCGGGGTGGGCATCGGCGGCACCTTTGAAAAAGCCGCCTTTCTGGCCAAAAAAGCGTTGCTCCGGCCGGTCGGCCAGCCTCATCCCGATCCGGAATACGCCGCCCTCGAACGCGACATTCTCGCCGCGATCAACGCGTCCGGAGTCGGGCCGCAGGGTCTCGGCGGCGACGTCACCAGTTTTGCGGTCCATATCGAGGACCACCCCTGCCACATCGCCTCGCTGCCGGTGGCGGTCAATCTCAACTGCCATGCGGCGAGGCATGCGGGGTTTGAATTATGAGCGAAGCCATCCGCCTCACGACGCCGATTGATGAACGCACCGCGCGCGGCCTCCGGGCCGGCGACCGGGTGTTGCTCTCCGGGGTGATCTGGACCGGTCGCGACGCCGCCCACAAGCGGCTGATTGCGCTGCTCGACGCCGGGGAGGCGCTGCCGCTCTCGCTGCGTGATCAGGCAATCTACTTCGTCGGCCCCTGTCCGGCCAAGCCGGGGGAGGTGATCGGCAGTGCCGGTCCGACCACCAGCGGCCGGATGGACGCCTATTCGCCGCGGCTGATGCGCGAATGCGGTCTGCGCGCGATGATCGGCAAAGGCGAACGCAATGCCAATGTCGTCGAAGCGATGCGCGAGTGCGGCGGCGTCTATTTCGCCGCCACCGGCGGGGCCGGGGCGCTGATCGCCAAGTGCATTGTGTCGGCGCGCGTGGTGGCTTTTCCGGAGCTCGGCCCGGAGGCGATTTACCAACTGGAGGTCAGGGACTTCCCGCTGGTGGTGGCGATCGACAGTACCGGCGGCAACCTTTTTGAACGGGCTTGAAGTTGGATCTTTCGGAAAAACATGCGGCATTTCAGGGCGACCGTCACTATTGGGAGAGGGCGCGCGCCGCTTTTGTGCTGAAACTTCTCGATTCACTCGATGAGAGCACCGGGACTTTGCTCGATGTCGGCTGCGGTGACGGATATCTCGTGCGGCGGATGGCGGAGCGCTTTCCGGAGCGGCATTTCTTCGCGGTTGACAGCGCGTTCACCCCGGAGCAGATGACGAATCTCCGCACCGACCGGATTGAGCCGGCGACGATGATCGATTTTGAGAACCCCGGGCGCTGCAACGCGGCGACATTGTTTGACGTGCTTGAACATATTGATGACGACGATGCTTTTCTATCTTCGCTGTACGCTTACCTCGCGCCGGGGGGGCAGGCGGTGTTCACGGTGCCGGCGTTCCAGTTTCTCTTCGGCGCCCACGACCGGATGCTGAGCCATTTTCGGCGGTATTCACACCCGGAGCTGGTTGCGAAGTTGCGCCGGGCCGGTTTTGAAGTGACCGAGTCGGGTTACTTTTTCTCCTCGCTCCTCGGCCCGCGGCTGCTATTGAAATGCCTCGGACGCGACGCGGCAGGCGCGGTCGGCCATGGGGCGGTGCGGCCATTGGTGATGAATGCTTTGCTCGACAAAATATTGCAACTCGATGCCGGAATCTGCCGCGCACTGGCCCGGCTCGGCATCAGAATCCCGGGACTCTCGGTGTACGCCTTATGTCGAAAACCATCCTGATCATTCCCTGCTACAATGAAGCGGAGCGGCTCGATTTCGAAGCGCTGCGGGCATTTGCCGCGGCGCATCCCGATATTGCGCTGCTGACGGTCGATGACGGCAGCACTGATGCGACTGCCCAGATGCTTGCCGGGCATCAGATCAGCCTCCTCCGGCTGGAGCGTAACGGCGGCAAGGCCGAGGCGGTCCGGCAGGGGATGCTGGCCGCACTGCGGGAACCGTGCGACTATGTCGGTTATTTCGACGCCGATCTGGCGACGCCGCTGGAGCTGGCGGCGCGTTGGGCGGCGCGGTTCGACGCCGAGCCCGGACTCGGGATGATCTGCGGCTGCCGGTTGCGGCGACTGGGGGCGGATATCCGGCGGAGCGCGTTGCGGCACCTGATCGGACGCGGATTCGCGACTTTTTTTTCGCTTTATTTGCGACTACCGGTGTACGATACCCAGTGCGGAGCGAAACTGTTCCGGCGGGAGATTGCGCAACAGCTTTTCGCCGAACCCTTTGTCAGTCGTTGGCTTTTTGACGTCGAGCTCTTCCGGCGATTCCCCCGCGAGCGGGCGCTGTCCGGCATTTTCGAAGATCCGCTGCCCGCCTGGCGCGATGTCGGCGGTTCGAAACTCAAGCTCCGTCACGCGCTGCCGGTGTTCATCGAGCTGACGAAGATCATTCTCCATTATCGGTGCCGGGTTTCCGGCGTGGCGATGCGAAAAAGTGACGCCTGCGAATAATCATGTGTTCGGCTCAGTCTAAATTTGCGTTTCCGGCTGTTTTCCGGTGCGACGGTCATCACTGAGTTGTGCTGTTTCTTCGCGGTTGTCGATACCGCCGAGTTCACACGAGAAAGTCCGCCGGGACAACGGCTTTGATTATGCCGCGGCTGATGGATCAACCTCAAAGGTCGTCACCGGACGGATCTTCAACTCTGAGCAGCGTATAATTGGGCGCATCGGGCACCGGCACCAGTTCGAGCTTGCCTTTTTTCAACAGCAGCCGGAGCATTTCGGAGAGTTCGGCGTTGGTCTGATTGTACTCCTCCAGATGATCCGGATTGCGGGGGGAGGCGCCGATTACCAGATAATCAATCCAGTGTTCGCTCAATTGCGCCAGGAGTTCGGCGGCATTGGCGGGCGCCGGGGTGAAAACCCATTGCTGAAAGCCCGGCGTCCCGTTGAAGCACTGACGCGGCGCAAAAAGGGTGCGGCGTTCAAAAAGCATCAGCACCCGGGTGTCGCCGGGGGTGTTGCGGTCAAGGTATTCAAAGATCGCGCCGAGATCCTTTTCGCGGGTGGTGATTTCGAGCATTTTGAGCGGTTCAGTCCGGGAGCGGACGACAGTCTGCCAGGCGCGTTTGAAGTGTAGCAGCGCTTGCGCGTCGGGATTGGCGGCAAAGGCGGCGATCAGCAGCAGAAGCGCAATCCGGCGACCGCCGGACCCGATCCGGCGCAACGCCGCCGCGCCGAAAAGCACAGCAAAAAAAAGTCCCGGCAACAAAAAACGGGTTTGCGGCGAAGTGAAAACCCAGAACACATAAAGCACAGCCAGCGCCCCGCCGTACCGCCGCAGCAGCACCGTGTCACGTCCTTTGTACCGCGCAACCGCAAAGCCGGCCACGCCGAAGACGATCAGCAACGCCCAATCCCAGCCCATTGCGATGCCGTCAAAAATCAATTCGTCAAAAGCGGCGAAAAACCACCCCAGCAACACTCCGCTCACGCCGGAAATACCGTAATAAAAACTCCCCATCAGCCGGTGGAAATGCTCCACCTCAAGCGCCCCCCTGTCGCCCGGAGCAAATATCGCCGCGCCAAAAGGATAAACCGGATTGCCGCAGGCAAGGTAAGAGCGCAGATAAAACACGCCGCAGGTCAGCGCCGCCGTCACCGCCGCGATCAGCAGCACTCTGCCGCGCGGCTTCCGGGTTCCAAGCAGGAGAATGACCGCCGCCGCGCCGAGCGCGGTCAGCTTGACCGCCGCCGCGCCTCCGGCGAGTACTCCGGTCAGGATCGCGCGTTGAAACGTGTTCGCGGCAAGATGCCGCAGCCGGAGCCCGGCGATCAGCATCAGGATAATCACCGGTTCGACGTAGACTTCGCGTGCCATCGTCGCCGCCACCGGGGAAATGGCGAAAAGCAAAGACAGCAGCAAAGACGGCAACTTCGGCAGCATCCGCCGGAGCTCCTGATAGAGTCCGGCGTATACGGCGAGGTAGACCGCGAGGATCATCAGCCGCGCCGTACCAAGCCCGCCGATTTTGACCGGATAGAGAAGCAGCAGTTGGAACAGCGACGGGAAATAGGAGTAGGGATTGTCCGCCAGCGGCGCAACGCTGCCGAGTTGCAGCCAGTGGCGGACCACCGCCAGTTGATAGGTCTGTTCATCCCATGCGTAGGGAATCAGCAGCGCCGAGCCGAGCATCGCCAATCCTCCCGCCGCCAACAACACTGTCGCCGTCGGATCAAATTGCCGCCAATGAATATCCCGCAGCTCACGGGCCCCATAAAGGGCCGGAATGGCCAGCAGCGAGGCCAGGCTTGCGTCCGGAATGGACAACAGCACCGGAGAGCCGGCCAGCATCAGCGCCGCCAGCAGCACGAAGCCGGCGGCGACCGCGATCCGGAGGTCGTTCTGCCCGGTCAGGCGACGGCAGAGCCAGCTTCCCGCGCCGAGCGCCGCCAACCAGGTCAGCACGGTTGCCGCCAGATTGCCGGCGATGCCCCCCATCCATTGGCACATCAATTCATTCATTGGCCGGGCTCCAGAAGTTTGCGGTCAAAGTGACGCGCATTGATGTCCCATTCCGGGTTTTTGAACAGCAACGGGAGGGCCTGCAGCGGCAGGTTTTTGCGATCCATGACCTCCCGGAGTTTAGTCCGGGCCTGCTGTTTTTCGGTTTCTCGTCCGAGTTTGTCCAGCACCTCGGCACGCAGCGCCCAGTTGATCGCGCTCTCCGGAAAATTCCGCTGTTCCTGTTCAAAAGCGGTCAGCGCCTGATCGTATTTTCCCTGCGCCGCCAGCGCCCGGCCGCGTAACGAGTGATTGTGAAGATAATTTTCATAAAGGGCCTGGTCGGTGAGCAAATCCAAATAGCGTCCCGCCAGTTCAGGGTCTTTCAGGCTGAATAGCGCATGAGCTGCCGCACCGTAGCAGTTGCGGGCGTTCTGGTGATAGTCGAGGCTTTTAGCCCAGCTTTGCGCAATGGTTCGGGGATCTTCGCGTCGTCCGGCGAGGACCGCTTCCCGGGCATGGATGCCGGAGAGCAGCGACTTGGCGGCGACGATGGCGAGTCCGATCAGCAGCAGCAGCCGGATTGCGGTGAGCGGCCAGCGGACCGCGCTGCGTTCCGTATCCGGCATTTCCGGCACGGTTCTTTCGCCGGCGCCGTATCCCCAGAGGATGCCGGCGGCAATCAAAAAGACGGTATCAGCCGGCCATTCCGCAAGCAGGACATCGAATTGGCCGTGGATCAGCAGCAGCACAAAGGTGAACAACGCAAACAACACCGGTCTTTCGTCCCCGGAGAGCTCGTCCCCGGTTCCGAGACGTTTCGCGGCCATGTAGCCGGCGACCGCCATACCGATGACCAGAATGATTCCGCCGAATCCGAATTCGACACCGAACTGGAGCGTCTGGTTGTGGGCATGGGGGTGACGCGAGGCGGCAAATTGAGACAAATGGTAGCCCGCCGGCAGTTTCGGTGCGATCGCGCTTTCAAAAAGACCCGGTCCGACACCGATCAGCGGGTGCTCTGCCATCAGCGAAAGCGTCGCCGAGGCAAGATAGGGGCGCACATCCTGGCGGTACGTCCGGTCAAGATACCCTGTCGCCGTCGCCACGGCAAAAGCAGTCAGCAGCAGCACCGCACCCCATAGCAAGGTTTTTTTGGGCCACCGCCGGGCAAGCAGCATCAGTCCCGCGCCGGCCACCGCCAGCATGGTTCCCCTCGCAAAGTAAGCACTGTTGCCGAAAAGCAGCGTCATCGGCACCGCCGCCGCCGCTCCGAAAAAGAAAAAACGGCCCCGGCTGAAAAGAAACACCAGTGCCGCCAAACCGAGCGCCAGCAGTGAAAAACTCCAATTCCAATTGCCCGCAAGACCCACCGGCAATGCCCCGTCGAGAAAATTCCTGGTGAGCACCGCCAGATTGCAGAGCCCGAGCAATCCGAGATAGAACGGCAGCATCCGGGCAAATTGCCGGCAGTGCACCGCGCCCAGCAGCAACACGACCGGATAGTAAAGTCCGTTGAGGATGATATCGACATTGCCGCGTCTGAAATAATAATGAATCATGATCGCCAGCGTGGCGGGAACCAGAAAAAATGCGATGGTCTGCGCCCTGCCGCCGGTACCCCGGAAAAAACGCTCAAGTTCCGGCAATGAAAAGCTCAGGATCAACATTGCCGTCAACGTCAGCGCCGGATGGCCGAAAAGCACGACCAAGTCGAAATAACGCGACCCGGTCCAGATCAGCGGATAGCAGCAAAGCGCTGCGCAGAAGAAATACAACGCGGCCCGATTGTTGCGACAGAAAGTTTGAAAGAAGCGGTTGATCATCGGCAAAATACCCGGTCAATGAAAGATTGGATATGCTCCGGGCTGCGGATTGCCCGGACGGAAACACGGGAGATATTTCATATTTCCGCTTTCCCGGGAGGAGAAATCCAACATCGAGGAATCAAAGGGAGCTCGAAAAGAATGCCGCCCGGAGGCGTATGCCGTCACTTGGCGGCATCCATTACAAGACAGAAAAAAGGGAAGCGATTTCTCGCTTCCCTTTGGGAAAGTCATTCATTCCGGATGGAATTAAATGTCACCCGTGTTCGGTCCGATGAAGGAACCGCCGCGGTTGTCCTTGATGTACCAGCTGGCGCCGGCGAAACCGCTGACGTGACCGTCATGGAACAGAATGTTACCGAATTCGTTGTGGTTCGGGGCACCGGCGGTGGTGGTGCCGCCGTTGTTCAACGAAACGTAGGTGCTGTAGATGTCGGCGGCGATACCGGAGTCGGCACGACCTAACGCATTGGAGTCACCTTCCATCATGCCGGCCGCGAAAGCATAGACGCAGTTGGCGCCAGTGGCACCCTGGAGCAACGCAACAGTGCCGGTGCCGCGGGTGGTGGTGGTCGACGGACAGGCATACACGCCGTAGTCAGTCAGGTAGTCGTTCTTGCGGAGCAACTCAAGACCAATCGCGCCGCTGCCGAAGGGGAAACGGTCGGCATAGTCGATGCTGTACTGCTTGAGCGACAGACCGATCTGCTTCAGGTTCGAGGTGCAGGAAATACGACGGGCCTTTTCACGCGCCTGGTTCAGGGCGGGAAGCAGCATGCCGGCGAGGATCGCGATAATCGCGATAACGACGAGCAACTCGATCAGAGTAAACCCACGATTCTTTCTCATTCTTGATCTCCTTGAATTTTTTGTGCACTTTTTAATTCGGAATCACTGTTTCTGGTAGCAAGTCCGTACTAACTGTTTCTTATTTTAGCAAAAAAACATGAAAAATGCAAGCACTTTTCTAACTTTTTTTCATGTTTTTGTATTAGTTTCATGTTTTGATGCGATATTTAGCCGAAAATCCGGTGAATGATCAGTAAAATATCGTTTTCACGATCAGCCGCCCGCCGGGCGCGATTTCGCGGCGGTCCGAAGCGGCGTGGACAGTTTCGACACAGACCATGCTGCGGTATTCGCCGTCACCGAAATCGGGCATCTTGCGCGATTTCTCGATCCACGGATTC
>JBFWIO010000096.1:0-9428 GCA_050255955.1 Victivallaceae bacterium | reverse complement strand
GTAAAAGGCCGGAATCGCCAGCGTCAGCGGCAGTTCCGGACCGAGGAGCTTGCGGCAATGCGCGAAATCGGCCAGCATCTGCCGCATGAGCATGTCGTTGTCGTGGCCGATCCCGTACGATTTGTCACCCCAGAGATAGAGTGCATTGGACGGCAGTTCGGGACTGGCGAGGGTGAAGTTGTGCATCTCGGCCGCCACCGTCACCCCGGCAAGTTTGGCGTCGCCGTCAAGTGAATCGCTGAATTTGCGCGCCGCTTCGATCGCGGCGAACAGCGGACGCTCCTCGCCGAATTTGCGCTGGAACACGTTGCCCGAACGCATCTGGACGAATTTGCTCTGCGGAAAAACCAATTCGACCCCGATCCTGCAATTTGCCGCCGCGTAGGCCAGTTCCTCCAGCGCCGCCCGCGACTCGTCCTCAAAGATCGCGGGCGAATCGGCCATCACATAGATCCGGTTGATGCCGAGCAACTCCAGCCGCTCGGTCAACAGCACCGGACGACCGGCATAAAAGCGCAGGTCGTTTTCGCTCAGATTGGTCCCCCGGATCGGATCGGCGGCCAGCGCGGCGCGGAACTCCTCCGCCCGGGTCTTCATCGTCTCGCTCAGCGGCGTGGCCGGCAACTGCCGCGGCGCCGAAGAGCAGGAGGTGAAAATCAGCACGGCAACGAACGCCGCGAATATCAATTGCAGTTTTCTCATCAGAATGTTTCCCGAAATTAGCCGGCGACGCCGGATCAAGCGCCCTCATAATCAGATGTAATGTACATCCGGTGCGATCAAAATCAAATTGTCGGATTGAAAAAAGCCGGGAATGCCGGTATATTATTTTATTTATCGCAAGGATGGAGCCTTTTCCGATGTCTGAACGTCAGCATAATATTTTGAAGAGCTCGATGGGCGTTGCATTCGCCACCTTGCTCAGCCGTTTGCTCGGCCTCGTCCGGGTGATGTTTGAGGCGATGGTGCTTGGCGGCGGCGCGTTCGCCAGCGCCTGGCAGCTGGCCTTTATGGTGCCCAACCTCTTCCGCCGTCTGCTCGGCGAAGGCGCGCTCGGCACCGCGCTGATCCCGATTCTGACCCACACTGAGGCGCGCCACGGCATCGAACGGGTCAGGCGTGACCTCTCGGTGGTGTTCGCCATGCTCGGGGTGATCCTCGCAATGATCGTCGCGGTGATTTCGCTTGGCGCGTATCTCTTGCGCCCTCTTGCTGACAGCGATTACGCCCGGATGGCGCTGCATTTGCTCCCCTTGCTGATGCCTTATGCGCTTTTCATCTGCTTCATCGGGGTGATCGGGGCGATTCTCAACAGCCGCCAGACCTTTTTTCTGCCCGCCCTCGGAGCGCTGCTGCTCAATGTTTTCCTGATTTCGGGGCTGGCCTTCGGCTTTTACCGCCAGTCGGCCGGGGAACTCGGTGACATCGCGCAACTCCTGGAGCAACTCTCGGTGCTGACGCTGCTTTCGGGACTCATCCAGCTGATTTTGATGCTGGCGCTGCTGTATTACCGCGGAGTTTTCCCGGAGCTGAGCCGGGCGGCGTTCCGCAACCGCGAAGTGCTCTCCGAGCTCTGGCGCCTGGTGCTGCCGGGCATGATCGGCGGGGCGGCGCTCCAGTTGAGCTTCGTGATCGACCGGCTGCTGGCGGCCAGACTGGGCCCGCAGGCGGTGCCGGCGCTGACTTATACCGACCGGATCATTGACTTGCCGATCGGCATTTTCGCCTTGTCGCTCGGCACGGTTTTGATGGCCAATATGTCGCGGGCGGCGGCCAAAAACGACCTTGAGGAAATGGGCCGCGACCTGGTGTTCGGGTTGCGGCAAGTGTACTTCATCTGCGTACCGATGGCGGTTTTTGTGGTGTTCTTCCGCGAGCCGCTGCTGAAACTGATGTTTCTGCGCGGCAACTTCTCGGCGTCCGACCTGGCGGAGACGAGTTACGTGACGATTTTCTACGGTGCCGGGATCCCGGCCTTTTGTTCGCTCAAGGTGATTCTGCCGGCCTTTTACGCCCGCAAGCAGATGATGCGGACACTCTATGCGTCGCTGACTTGCATCGCGGTCAACATCATCCTCAATCTGATTTTGATGTGGCCGATGCGGCAGGGCGGGATCGCGCTGGCGACGGTGGTGTCCTCAATGCTCAACAACACCATTTTGCTGACCATGCTCCAGCGCGAAGGGATCAACATCGGCAAAGCAACCATCGTGCGCTCAATCGGCCGCGCGCTGGCCGCCTCGCTCGTCGCGGCGACGCTCTACTTCGCCTATCCGGCGATCGCCGCCCGGCTCAGCTTCGCCTATGTCGGGGATCTTTTCGGCTTCCTCACCGTAATGGGACTTTTTGTCCTCTGTTATTTTATCCTGATGCGCCTCTTCGGCAGTCCCGAGGTCGGCGAAATATTGCGGCTGTTCATCAACAAAACAAGGAGACGTCAACATGACTCAGCATAAAATCCAGTTCGACCCGGTCGAAGACCTGATCAAGGCGATCGCCAACGGCGAAATGGTGGTCATCGCCGACGACGAAGACCGCGAAAACGAAGGCGATCTGGTGGTCGCCGCCGCCCACGCCACGCCCGACGTGATCAATTTCATGGCCATCCACGCCCGCGGCCTGGTCTGCGTCCCGCTCGACGAAGCGAGGGCCAGAGAGCTTCATTTGACCACCCCGGCATCGCTCTCCGATCCTTTCGGCACCGCCTTTACCCAGAGCGTGGACGCCAAGTGCGGGACTACCACCGGGATTTCCGCCTTTGACCGGGCGGCGACGGTGGCGGCGCTGATTGATCCGGAATCGGCGCCGTGCGACTTTGTGTCGCCGGGCCACTTGTTCCCGCTGATCGCGCGTCCCGGCGGGGTGCTCCGCCGCGCCGGCCACACCGAAACCGCGGTCGATCTCGCCCGGCTGGCCGGGCTGGCTCCGGCCGGGGTGATCTGCGAAATCATGAACGACGACGGCACCATGGCGCGGCTGCCCCAGCTTGATCTTTTCCGCCGCAAACACAACCTCAAATGGGGCTCGGTGGCCGATCTCATCGCCTACCGCCGCCGCCACGAAGTGCTGATCGAGCGCAGCGCCGCCGCCAACATGCCGACCGAATACGGCGACTTCAAAGTCGTCGCCTACCGCTCCAAAATCGACAACCTTGAGCACGTCGCGCTGGTTTACGGCGAAGTCAATGATCAGGAGAACGTGCTCGTGCGGGTGCACAGCGAATGCCTGACCGGCGATGTCTTCGCTTCGCGCCGCTGCGACTGCGGCGACCAGCTCCACAACGCGATGCGCCAGATTGCCGAAAACGGTTCCGGCGTGATCGTCTACCTCCGCCAGGAAGGGCGCGGGATCGGGATTTTCAACAAGATCAGCGCCTACAAACTCCAGGACGAGGGCTGCGACACCGTCGAAGCCAACGAGAAGCTCGGCTTCGGAGCCGACTTGCGCGAATACGGCATCGGGGTGCAGATCCTGCTCGACCTCGGCGTCCGCTCGGTGCGATTGCTGACCAACAACCCCAAGAAACTGGTCGGCCTCTCCGGCTTCGGACTCACCGTCAGTGAAAGAGTACCGATCGTGATCCCGCTCAAGGCGGAAAACGCCGGCTATATGAAAACCAAAAAAGAACGCATGGGCCATTTGTACTGAATACTGGAGGGCAAGATGCTGATTCCGGGCGCGGTTTCCGACTGGCACGGCTTTGAACGCCGCGACTTCGACATCGGCGGCATTCCGGCGATCCTGGTGCTGCCGCCGGGCGGTTTCGCGCCGGGGCGGCCGTGGTACTGGCGGGCGCGCTTCTTCGGCGCGTTCCCGGACGGCGACTTCGCGATGCTCAAGCTCGGCTGGGCGGTCGCCCATATCAACATCGACGAACTCTACGGCTCGCCGGAGTCGAACCGGCGCTTTGACCTGCTGTATGATTTTCTTACGCAAGAACTCGGCATGTCGCCGCGTCCGGTGCTGGTCGGCTACAGCCGCGGCGGCCTCGACGTCTACAGCTGGGCCAAGCTCCACCCGGACCGGGTCGGCTGCCTCTATTTGGACAACCCGGTCTGCGATTTCAAAAGCTGGCCGGGCGGCAAAGGCAAAGGCCCCGGACATGCCGAATCCTGGCAAAACTGTCTCCGGGCGTGGAACTTCACCGAGGCGGAGGCGCTGGCGTTCAAAGGCAACCCGGTCGACGACCTCGGCCCCCTCCCCGCGCGGCGCACCCCGATCCTCCACCTCGCGGGCGACGCCGACGAAGTGGTGCCGTTCGAGGAAAACACCATGCTCCTTGCGCAACGCTGCCGCGCGCTCGGCGGCAATATCGAAGTGATCCGCAAACCCGGCGCCGGACACCACCCTCACTGCCTCAGCGATCCCGCCCCGATCGTCGAATTCATTCTGCGCAACACCCCCTGAAACAGGGTATTTGCCCCCCATCCCCCGGCGATGCGCCCGCCCTTTCCGGAACGCAAAAAATTTCTACGCGGACCGGATTCGCGCAATTGCATTCAGCGCCATTTGTGCTAAGTTATCAAGTCGCCGAAAATACCCGCCGGAAGCGGCGTTCGGAACCTGATCTTTCGGCCGGCCGGAGGAAAAATATCACCCATGAAAAAAGATACCGCCTGCGTTCATGGCGAACGGCTCGAACGACCCGAGCACGGCGCGATCGCCACCCCGATTTACCAGTCGGCCACCTTTGTGCACGCGAGCGTCGAGGAGGATTCGCGCTACAGTTATTCCCGGATGCAGAATCCGTCGCGCGCGTCGCTGGAGAGCCGGATCGCCGGACTTGAGGGCGGGGCCGACGCGATCGCTTTCAGCAGCGGCATGGCGGCCGAAGCGGTGATGATGAATCTCTTCGGCGCCTCCGGCCACATCATCGCCGGGGACGATCTGTACGGCGGCACCATCCGGCTCTTCCGCCACGTCTCGCAGCCGTCGGGCATCCGTTTCGACTTCACCGACACCACCTGTGTCGAGACTGTCAAAGCGCGGCTCCGGCCTGATACCAAAGCGATCTACATCGAGACCCCGTCCAATCCGGTAATGCAAGTGACCGACATCGCCGCCGTCGCCGCAATCGCCCGCGCGGCAAATACGTTGCTGATTGTGGACAACACCTTTATGACCCCGCTGTTTCAACGCCCGCTTGAGCTCGGGGCGGACATCGTCATCCACAGCGGCACCAAATACCTCGGCGGCCACAACGACACCGTGGCCGGCTTTTTGGTGACGAAAACGAAAGAACTGGGCGAGAAACTGCGCTTTTTCGCCAAGACCATCGGGGCCGGGCTCGCTCCTTTTGACTGTTTCCTGATTGAGCGCGGACTGAAGACGCTGGCCGTCCGGCTGGAGAAACAGGCGGCCAACACGCGCCGCATCGCCGGTTGGCTCCGCACCGCGCCCGGAGTCAAAAAAGTGTACTATGTCGGCTTCGAGGATCACCCCGGCTTCGCGGTGACGAAGCACCAGTGCACCGGTTTCGGCGCGATGATCGCGCTCGAAGTGGACTCGCCCGGGACCGCCCGCCGGGTACTGCGCAAGGTCCGGGTGCTTCAGTACGCCGAGAGCCTCGGCGGGGTGGAGAGTTTGATCACCTACCCGATGTGCCAGACCCACGCCGACGTTCCTGAACCGGAGCGGCTTGAGCGCGGCATCAACGACCGATTTTTGCGAATTTCCGTCGGCATCGAGAATGCCGATGATTTGATTGAAGACCTTGAACAAGCACTGATGGAGTAATTGGGATATGATTTACGACTTCGACCGGGTGATCCCGAGAAAGGGCACCAACTGCCTGAAATATGACTTTGCCGTCCGCCGCAAACGTCCGGCGGACGTGCTGCCGCTGTGGATCGCCGACATGGATTTTCAGGCTCCGCACGAAGTGATCGAATCACTGGTGAAGAAGTCCGAACACGGGATTTTCGGTTATTCGGAGCCGGAGGAGGAGTACTTCGACGCTTTGACCGGCTGGTTCAAAACGCGGCACAACTGGGACGTCGCGCCGGAAGAGGTGGTGATCAATCCCGGCGTGGTTTTTTCGCTCAGCGCCCTGATCCGGGTGATCTCCAAACCCGGCGAAGCGGTGCTGATCCAGGAGCCGGTCTACTACCCCTTTCGCCGCTGCGTGCTCGACAACGGCCGCAAACTGGTGGTCAACGAGCTGGTTTACGACGGCGAAAAGTACCATATCAACTGGGAGGACTTCGAAGAGAAAATCCGCGATCATCAGGTGAAACTCCTGCTGCTCTGCAGTCCCCACAACCCGGTCGGCCGGGTGTGGACGCGCGAAGAGCTGACCCGGATCGGCGAAATTTGCCTGCGTTACGGCGTCTTTGTGGTGGTCGATGAAATTCACCACGACTTCACCTACAACGGCTACCGCCACACCGTCTTTTCGAGCATCTCGGAAGACTTCAAACAGATTTCGGCGATCTGCACCGCGCCGTCAAAAACCTTCAACGTGGCGTCGCTCCACATCGCCAACGTGATCATCGGCAATCCGAAAGTCCGCAACGCCTTTTTTGAAGAAACCAACATCGTCGGCTTCAGCCAGCCCAACATCATGGGCATCGTCGGCTGCCAGGCGGCCTACCGCTACGGCGCGTCGTGGCTCGACCAGCTCAAAGTCTATTTGGCCGGCAACCTCGATTTCTTCCGGAACTACCTCGAAACCCGCTTGCCCGAGCTCAAGTTGATCGAGCCCGAGGGGACATACCTGACGTGGGTCGATTTCCACAAGCTGGGTATTCCGGGCCGCGAGCTCGACGAATTCATCATCCACCGCGCGGGCTTGTGGATCGACGACGGCCACATGTTCGGACAAAGCGGCTGCGGCTTCCAGCGCTTCAACATCGCCTGTCCGCGCATCACCCTCGAAAAAGCGCTCAAACAGCTCGAAAAAGCCATCCGCAAATAGAGCTGAACCGCCAAATAATCGCAAAGAGCACCACCCGCGTTACAAGCAGGAAAAGCTCAGACTCCGACGATTTTGGAGCCCCATTCTCGTCGGAGCGCCGATTGCGCACAATTCTCCATTTCAGACAAAAATTAACGCGTTTTCAGAAAAAACGAAGTGGTGCACTTGCAATTGTAATCGGAGCACCAATTTACAAACTTATCGGTTGAAACAATGACGCCATTGCCGGCAATACAGGTTTGTAGACCTCCATATTGTTTGTCGACCGCATATTTCAGCCAGAAAGGCACAATCTCTTCATATAGTGTTTTTTTGAAAAAATCAAGCAACGCCACATCGTTCTTTGGAACATCAATTACACACATAATACCAATAACTCTACTTTTTTTGATTTCTATATTGATCTGCACGCATCAGCACGCCATAAACAGCCATTTTGCTTGACATTGAACCGGATTTCTTATCCGCAAAAACTGTTTTTATAATTTCTGGAATAGACTGATCAATATCATAGAACTCAGCCCATCCTTCCATCCAGTCTTGATGCTTGGTGTTATCTTCCATTGATCCATCAAAGAGGTCGGAAAAAAATTTAGGTCCTTTCCCCTGATATATTCTGGCGTGAAAAGTCTTTGCAAAACGCTCCAGATCACTTTTGGTGAACACGATATTGTTTCTGCAACATTCAATGAAAAATCTCAGGGAAGCCTGCAAATGTCCGCCGTCTTCCGGATAAAGAGGCATTTGGTAAGCTGGAGTATAGGTGCAACCAAAAGATTGATCCCATCCACGGCGACACAACCGCGGCCAATAATAATAATCCAACGTTCCATCCGGACGCGGCTCCAATTCCTTGTGCATAAAACTTGCCAATTTAGTCACACGCTCCAAGTAGTGTTTTTTGCCTGTAGCCTGATACAAATAGAGATAAGCCAAGCCGGTATATGCTAAGGTGTTGTTAGGCTCAATAAGCCCATCACACCAGAACGGCATTCCCTTTTCAAAGATCACATATCCGCCGTCCGGGTGTTCCCGCCAGTCGGGTTCCATATCCGCATATGCTTCTTCGGCGCATTTCAAATATTTCGCGGCGGAGTCTCCATATCGGGCCTTCAGTTCAGGTGTGTTGTTGATGATCATAGCTAACCGCAAGAACGGCAAAAGGGTTTTGCCGGTATGATGTCCATGCATGACAAACATAGCAAGCGGAGGAATGCCGCCTTTCACTGAAAGTGGCATGGTATCGCCAATTTTTTTGACCTTCAATGCAGTTCTTCCGACCTGGTTGTTGATTGTTTCTTCAGCGGTCTGCATGGTCAGATTATTCCACGTTCGGCGGTGAGCATTCTCTTTGGTCTTATCATTATGCATGACGATAGAAAAAGTCTTTCCGTCCGGGTTCACATCCAGGTCAACGGTCGTGAATTGATTATAAGCGAGCATAGTGGAATAAATTTCGAGTACCGGGTTGCCATTTTGATCTTTTACGATCAAAGGCCCGGTCACGCCGTAGCGTTCTGCCGAGAGCCATCCGGGGCGCAAACGTCCTTTCCAGTCTTTAATGCCAAGTTGATCGGCACGAACGCTGTAGAGTTTATCGGCTAATTTTATTGCCATTTCCAGATATTCGATGTCGCCGGTGACGACGTAGCCATCAATATAACCCTCAATATCATAGGATATTGCCCAAGGAGCCTCGTATTTCATTTTTTCTTTTTCAAGTTTCATTTGACTTGAAAATGATTGACGGGACATTCCCTTAAATTTCTCTGGAAGTGATTCTGCAACCGCAGAGACTGCAACCAATGCAACAATCAGCAGGAACCCGAATTTTTTCATATTAATCCACCGTGCCATTCTTTGCAATCGCATTAAATCCACCGTGCCATTCTTTTCCACCGTTCCACCGTGCCATTCTTTGCAATCGCATTCCACCGTCCACCGTGCCATTCTTTGCAATAGCATTATAATCCACCGTGCCATTCTTTGCAATAGCATTATAATAATATATTTAAGTAATAAATTATTGGTCTTTACTGGTCTTTTCGAGCGGATTTGCTTTCTTCTGGTTACGCTTGACCACTTACTCATGAAAATTGTCATCTGCAATAGCAATAGCATCGGAGTCAAAGATTTTCAAATCCGTGGGCGGGATTATCGCAAAAAAATCCGTTAAAAACGTTGGCGAGGGGGTTCGGCTACGGCTCTATTTTTTGCGTGCTTGGGTGCGGATGCGATATAGGCGCTCGGTGAATCCGCCGTTTTGCTCGAAATCCGCCGCCAGACGCTGTATTTGCCGCATCAACAGATAATCGGCGCTGCGCAGGAGTAACAGCGTCGCATTGGCGACGACTACGGACTTCAACGGACAACTACGGACTTCAACGGACGATTGCTTTGAGTCCGTTGCGGTCGGTTGAAGTCCGTTGTCGTCCGTTGCTCTTCGAATAAACTCCCGGAATTGTCGCTTGTCGGCCACTTTCAATCGAAAAAATTCGACTGCCAGCGGGTG
>JBFWIO010000095.1:0-9458 GCA_050255955.1 Victivallaceae bacterium | reverse complement strand
CGGCGCGCTCTTTCACACCGACGCTGTGCAGTCGGTCGGCAAGGTCCCGGTCAATCTGGACGGCTCAGCCATTGATTTGCTCTCGCTTTCCGGACACAAAATTCACGGGCCAAAGGGTATCGGCGTGCTCTTCGTCCGCCGCGGCGTACGGTTCAAGCCGTTCATCAGCGGCGGGCACCAGGAGCGCGGCCGTCGCGGCGGCACCGAGAACGTCACCGGCATCATCGGGCTCGGCAAAGCCTGCGAACTGGCGAAGCGCGAACTCGCCGGCGAGATCCCGGCCCTGACCGCGCTGCGCGACCGGCTGGAAAGGGAGCTGCTGACGCGCATTCCCCACGCCCAACTCAACGGCGACCTCGACTCGCGTTTGCCCAACACCAGCTCGATCAGCTTCGAGGGGATCGAAGGCGAAGCGATTTTGTCGTTGCTCAATTGTTACGGCATCTGCGCCTCGTCGGGCAGCGCCTGTACCACCGGCAGTCTGGAGCCGTCGCACGTGCTGCGGGCGATGGGCATCCCCTACACCTTTGCCCATGGGACCATCCGCTTCAGTTTCTCCAAATTCAATACCGGAGCCGACGTTGACAAGGTAGTCGAAGTCCTCCCCGGCATCGTCGATACCCTCCGCAAAATGTCACCTTACTGGCAGGAGCACAAATCATGAACGAGCCTCGGGAAATCATCTTTCCGGTCGATTGGACCTTCCGGATCATCGTCGCCGCCGACGCTGACTGCGACGGGGAGCTGCGCCGGGTTTTCGCCAAGTTCGGGATGACACCGGAACTTGCCGGGGGACGGAACTCTTCCTCCGGCAAATACCGCACGCTGATCGCCCCGGTGAGGATCGACTCGCGCCAGACTCTTGATGCGCTCCCGGAAATGCTGGCCGCGGTGCCGGGTGTCAAAACAGTATTGTGACTGTTTTTTTTGTTTTTTTTTCAGAAAAAGCACAAAAAAAACCGATTAATCGTCGTTTCCGGGGTTGACAATTTCAAAAGTCAATGCTAAAGTTGAGGCGTCGCTTTTAGCTGAGTTATGATTTTATATATCAACCATAGGTTTGTTGGGGAGAGTTCTTGAGATGAAAGTATTGAACGTTATATTGTGTATTCTGATCCTGATCCTGGCCGGAGTCAGCGCCACCGCATCCTATTTGCTCTTCGCAAAGCGGACGCAAATGGTGGCCGGCTGGGACAAAATGGCGACCGCCGTCAACAAGGCTGCCGCGGAGATGGACAAGGGCAGCGGCACTCAGCTCGGCAATGAGCTCTCGCCCACTGCTCTCGGGCACGCCAATTTTGACAAACTCGATCCCCTCCTCGGCAAGTTCCAGCAGCAGGCCGCCACTTTGATCACCGAGCGCAACACGCTCGCCGACGCCCTCCGTCGCGCCGGTCAGATCGTCGATATGAACAACCTCCCGTCACCCGAAGTCTACCGTGCCATCGCCAGCTATACCGCGAGTGCCAACGACACGTTGAGCGCGATCTCCGACTTCAAGAACCGCCGCGACAAAATGATCAGCGCGCTGGTCGCTTCCGCCAACAAGATCGGCGTCGAATTGAAAGCTGCCGACCTCGGCTCCGACAAGGCCGGCGAAGCGTTCCGCGCCTTTGACGCCAAAATCGAAGCGATCCGCGCTCAGTTCGCCGCCTATCAGAGCAATGTGCGCGCCATCGCCACCGTCACCGGCTCCGCCACTCCCAACCTCGATGAGAGCTCTTACGCCGCCTCCCTCACCAAAATCGCCGATTCAGTGCGCGAACTCAAGAAAAAATACAACGACGCCCTCGGCAATATCGAAGACCTGAAGCGCCAGCTCGGCCAGAGCGTGAACCAGGTCAAGTCGCGTGACGGTCAGATCACCACGCTCAACAGCACCATCTCCGGCAAGGATACCGAAATCGCCCAGTACCGCCGGGCGCTCGGCCTCGATGCCGACTCGGTCTTCACGCCGTGGGCCAACGGCTCGGCGGAATGCCGCGCCCAGTTGCGCGGTTCGGTGATCGAAGTCAATACCAAATTCGGCTTCATCGCGATCAACGTCGGCAAAAACACAGTGGTCAAGCAGCCGCTCGGCAACAAGACCATCGATGTCAATCCCGAACTTGCTCCCGGCATGACGCTGGTGGTCGCCCGCAACATGGACTCGGCCACGGTGCAGTATATCGGCAAGATCAAGCTGACCACGGTTGACGGCGACTGCTCGATCGCCGAAACCGCCGAAACCGCGCCGGACCAGACCATTCAGGTCGGGGACACCGTTTTCTTCGAAGTCGCCAAACCCGAGACCAAGTAACCGCCCGGGAGGAGCTTCGCCATGTTCAACTCCAAATTCTACACCGTCATGATCGTGATCACGTTCCTGCTGGTTGCCGCCGCGGTGGCGCTTCAGGTGCTCGAAATGAACGACTACGGTCTGCTTGCCGGGAAATGATGCGGCAGGTCGATTTATCTGTCAGAAACGCCGCCTTTTTGGTGGCGTTTTTGCTTTTGACAATTATTTTCGCGGGATGTTCCGACCAGGAGCGGCGGGGCGTCAGCCCTCTGCCGCAGAACCGCCCGGCGGGTTGGGAAACCAATCCCTACGGATCTTCGATGCGCAACTGAACGCGGCCCCGGATTGACCGCGCCGGACCTCTGGTGACGATGAAAATTTCACTGCTTCAACTCGACACGGTAGACTCGACCAACACCTACGCCAAAGATCGCTTTGCCGAACTTGCCGACGGAACTTTGGTGGTCAGCACTTGCCAGACCGCCGGGCGCGGGCGGCTCGGCCGCAAATGGGAGTCGCCGCCCGGTGTCAATCTTTACGCCTCACTGGTGATCAAGCAGGTCCGGAGTCCGGTGCTCTGCGGAGCGATTCCGGGGCTCGCCGCCATCGACACCATCCGGGAGCTTGCGCCGGAACTCAAGCCTTTCCTCAAATGGCCCAACGACGTCTATCTCGGCGACGCCAAAGTCGCCGGTATCCTGTGCGAAAGCACCGGCTTTGAGGACGGAAGAGTCGCCGGCATCGTCGCCGGCATCGGGCTTAACGTCAATATGAGTGCGGCTCAACTCGCCGGCATCGATCAGCGGGCAACTTCCCTGCTGCTGGCGGCAAAACGCGAATTTGATTTGAGAAAGGTGCTTGAATCACTTGAAAATTCACTACTTCGATATTATAGTACTCAACTGGATCATCCTGCTGATCTCTTTGAGGATTGGAAAGCACAACATAAATTGCTGGGCCAATATCTGGAAGTCATTGATGGCCAGGGGACAGTAAGTAGCGGAATTTTTGTCGGCATCGAACCTGACGGGGCGATGATCCTGCGCGGCGCCGACGGCGTGGCGCGACGGTTCGACTGCGGCGATGTCCGAATCGACCGGAACCGGGTGAATTGGCACGATATCCACTAAGTTTCAACATAAAAAATTGGAGAATCTGGCATGAGCAATTGGGAATTATTTCTTGACGGACTCAAACTTCTGGTCTTCGGCATGGGAACGGTATATGCGTTCCTGACGCTGATGGTATTCTGCATGAAGGGCCTGCAAATCGCGGTCCGCCCCTTCACTCATCTCCTGGAAGCGCCGGTCGCGGCCGCTCCCGCCCCCAAGGCCGCTCCGGCCGAGGACACCGCCGCGGTCGCCGCCGCGGTCGCCGCCGTTGAACTTTATCGCAAAAACCATCAATAATTCATTATAACGTAATAACGTAAGGAGCCACATGAAAAAAATCGAGTTTATGGATACCTCGTTCCGCGACGGTTTCCAGTCCTGCGTCGGCGCCCGCGCCAAAACCGACGACTTTTTGCCCGCACTGGTTGCCGCCAAAGAAGCCGGTATCAATAACTTCGAAATCGGCGGCGGAGCCCGGTTCCAGAGTCTTTATTTCTACTGCCAGGAAGATGCTTTTGAAATGATGGACCGCTGCCGCGCCGCGGTCGGTCCCGATGTCAATTTGCAGACCCTGTCGCGCGGAGCCAACGTGGTCGGTTTGATCTCCCAGTCCTCGGACATCATCGATCTTCATGCCAAAATGTTCAAGAAACACGGCATTTCGACCATCCGCAACTTTGACGCGCTCAACGATGTCCGCAACCTCGCCGTCTCCGGCCGCTGCATCGCCGCCGCCGGCCTCAAGCACCAGGTCACGGTAACCATGATGGGTCTGCCGCCGGGCATCAACGAAACCTACGCCCACACCCCCAAGTTCTACATCGACAGCCTCAAGGCGATCCTCGACGACGGCGTGCCTTTTGACAGCGTCGCCTTCAAGGATGCTTCCGGAACCTCCACTCCGGAAACTGTTTATGAAACCGTCAAGGCGGCCCGCGCGCTGCTCGGCGACAACATCAAGATTGAATTCCACACCCATGACACCGCCGGCCAGGCGGTCGCCTGCAACATGGCGGCGATCAAGGGCGGCGCGGATATCATCGACCTCGCGATGGAACCGATGTCCGGCGGCACCTGCCAGGCCGATATCCTGGTGATGTGGCACGCGATGCGCGGCACCGAGTACACCCTCGGCATCGATCCCGAGAAGATCCGCAAAGCGGAAAAGACCTTTGAAGACTGCATGAGCCGCTACTTCATTCCGCCGGAATCAAAGGAAGTCACGCCCAAGATCATCTTCTCCCCCATGCCCGGCGGCGCGTTGACCGCCAACACCCAGATGATGCGCGACAACAACTGTCTCGACAAATACGAAGCCACCATCGCGGCGATGCAGGAAGTGGTTGCCAAGGGCGGCTTCGGCACCTCGGTGACCCCGGTTTCCCAGTTCTATTTCCAGCAGGCCTTTGCCAACGTGATGCAGGGCAAATGGAAGAAGATTTCCGACGGCTACGGCAAAATGGTGCTCGGCTACTTCGGCCGCACCCCCGCCGCGCCGAATCCGGAGATCGTCAAACTCGCGTCGGAACAGCTCGGCCTCGAGCCGACCACCGAGGACGTCCACGCCATCAACGACCGTAATCCCAAGCTCGGCATCGCCGCCCAGAAAGCCAAGCTCGAAGCCGCCGGCCTCCCGGTGACCGATGAGAACATTTTCATCGTCGCCACCTGCGAAGACAAGGGTATCGAGTTCCTCCAGGGCAAGAAGCCGCTCGGCATCCGCTACAAGGACGCCCCCAAGGCCGCCGCTCCCGCCGCCGAGCCCAAAAAAGCCGCTGGCGGCGCGTTCACCGCGACGGTTGACGGCAAAGCGATCACGGTCGAACTCGCCGCCGACGGCAGCGCGTATCACGCCAAAGTCAACGGCAAGACCTTCGCGGTCAAAGTCGCCGAAGGCGCGGCCGCTCCCGCCGCCGCTCCCGCCGCCGCCAAATCCGGCGCGGCCGTCGACATCAAATCCCCGCTCCCGGGTACCGTCATCAAAATCATCGCTCCCGCCGGCAGCAACATTGCCGAAGGCGACACCATCCTGGTGATGGAAGCGATGAAAATGGAAACCGAAATCAAGGCCGAAAAGGGTGGCCGGATTACGGAAATCCTGGTCAATCAGGCCCAAGTGGTGGCCGCCGGCGACGTGCTGGCCCGCATTGAGGAGAACTGAGCAATGCGGTTTTTGAAAAAAACAATTCTGATTGCGCTGCTGGCGGTGATCGGCTTCGGCTACAACGCCGCCGGCGCTGATGAGAAGCCGGCCTCGCCGGTCAGCGACGAAGTCTTTTTCTGGAAACAGAACACCGCCGGCAACTGGGAGCTTTACTACATCTGGAATAAACCGGCGGTAGTCTATTCGCTCTCGATGGCCCCCGGCCAGTTGCTGCTGCCCGGACGCGAAGTCCTGGTGGTCAACCCCGACGGCCGCAGCAAAGGCAAAGTCAAGATCACCCAGTCGATGAAGGTGATCCGACTCGCCGACGGCCTCGCCGCAGCTTCCGAACTCGGCAAGACTCCGTCTTCGCTGGTCAAGCTTCAGGAAGCCAATGCGCTCGCCGGAACCGGCGAACTCAACGGAACCTTTCTCGCTGAACTCGCCGCCAGCGCGCTCTCCCACGACTCGGTCAAGGGCGGACTCGGCAGCAACCGGCTTGCCGGCTGGGGCGACTCCTTTGTCGGACTGTGGCAGAGCACCGGTCTTTATGACATCATCCGCCAGACCGGGGTGGATTTCCCCAATACCTGGATTCTCGGCCTCGGCCGGGTGCTGATGATGTTGGTGGCGCTGCTGCTGATCTACCTTGCGATTTTCAAGGAGTTTGAGCCCCTGCTGCTGCTGCCGATCGGTTTCGGCGCGCTGCTCGCCAATATTCCGGTCGCCGGGATCTCCGGTCCGGACGGCTTGCAGGGAATGATCTACGCGGTCGGGATCGAAAGCGGTGTCTTTCCGCTCCTGATCTTCATGGGGGTCGGCGCGATGACCGACTTCGGCCCGCTGATCGCCAATCCCAAAACCGCGCTGCTGGGCGGCGCCGCCCAGCTCGGGATTTTCTCCGCCCTGGTCGGTGCGCTCTTGCTCACCATGATGGGAATCGGCATTGAGTTCGACCTCAAGGATGCGGCCAGCATCGGGATCATCGGCGGTGCCGACGGCCCGACCTCGATTTATCTGACCAGCAAACTTTCGCCGAAACTCCTCGGTGCGGTGGCGGTGGCGGCCTACAGCTACATGGCGCTGGTGCCGATCATCCAGCCGCCGATCATGAAGCTCTTCACCAATACCGAAGAGCGCAAGATCAAAATGAAGCAGCTCCGGCCGGTTTCCAAACTGGAAAAAGTCTGCTTCCCGCTTCTCATCACGCTGCTCTGCGCCATGCTGCTTCCGGATGCCGCGCCGCTGATCGGGATGCTGATGATGGGCAATCTGATGCGCGAAAGCGGCGTGGTTGAGCGTCTCAACCAGACCGCCCAGAATGCGTTGATCAACATCGTCACCATCTTCCTCGGCCTCGCGGTCGGGTCGAAGCTCTCGGCGGATCAGTTCCTGAGTCTCCAGACCCTCGGCATCCTGGTGCTGGGCGCGGTGGCTTTCAGCATCGGGACCGCCGGCGGAGTGATCTTCGCCAAGATCATGAATCTCTTCCTCAAGGAAAAGATCAATCCGCTGATCGGCGCGGCGGGAGTCTCCGCGGTGCCGATGTCGGCCCGGGTGGTCAACAAGGTCGGGCTTGAGTCCGACAAGCATAACTTCCTGTTGATGCACGCGATGGGGCCGAACGTCGCCGGCGTGATCGGTTCCGCGGTCGCCGCCGGGGTCTTGCTCAAAATGTTGAGCGGTCTCTAAGCAGTCGAATCGTAATGCGGCCGCGAATCCGAAAAACGGGTTCGCGGCTTTTTTGCCGGAAAGAATTGGACGTCGAATGGGTTACTTCAAACAAAAATTCCGTTCCGTGAAGAAGTTGCCGGACTGGGTCTACTGGCTGCCGGCGCGGCTGATGATGCTGATGGTCAAATGTTGCTACCGGGTCGAGATGATCGATCCCGGCGGCCGGATCAAAGAGGGTGGCATTGCAGTCACCTGGCACAATCGGTTGCTCTTTTTCGCCGCAGTGTTTCCGCCCGATGTGCGGCGCAAGACTTACGGAGTGATCAGTGCTTCGCGCGACGGCCAGTACATTGCCGACCTGATCAAGCAATTCGGCGTCGGCAATCTGCGCGGCTCTTCGTCGCGCGGCGGGGCCAATGCGCTGCGCGAAGCGGTCGCGGCGGTCAAAGACGGCAGCAATGTGGTCTTCACCTGTGACGGCCCCCGCGGCCCGCGTTACCGCCTCAAACCGGGCCCGGTGCTGCTGGCCAGCCGGATGGGTGCGCGGGTGATTCCGATTATCATCAACGCATCGAGCTATTGGTCGCTCAAGAGCTGGGACGGATTCCAAATTCCCAAACCCGGGGCCAAATTGACCATTGTGGTCAGCGACGGACTGCTGATTCCCCGGGATCTCGACGAAGACGGCATCGAACTTTGGCGGCGGAAAATCGAGGACGAACTCAACCGGATCACCAGGGATTGACCATGAAAATTCTGCATTTGGACAGTTTGGGGGGCGCGTCCGGCGACATGTTGCTGGGGGTGCTCATCGGGCTCGGCGCGAAACGCGAAGAGCTTGAAGCTGATCTTCGGAGCGTATTGCCGGATCACTTTCACTTGACCGTCGCTGAAGTGACCAATGGCGGCATCACCGGCGTCCGGGCCGGGGTCGATCTGCATGACCACGGCGACGGCCACGATCACGGACATACCCATGATCACGATCACGGTTCTCACGATCATCACCACCGGACAATGGGCGATATTCGCGTCCTGATCGGCGATGCGCCGCTGCCGGAGGCGGTCAAAGCCATGGCGGTTGCGGTTTTCACCATGCTTGCCGAGGCCGAGGGCCGGGTTCACGGCGTCCCGGCCGACGAAGTCCATTTTCACGAAGTCGGCGCGGCGGATTCGATCATTGACATTGTCGGTTGCTCACTGGCTTTTCATCGTCTCGGCATCGACGCGGTGTCGCTTTCGCCGCTGCCGACCGGGAGCGGCACTTTGCGCTGCGAGCACGGCATTCTGCCGATCCCGGCTCCGGCGACCGCTGAAATCCTGCGCAGTTCCGGACTCAAAATCGCGCCTTCGCTCGAAACCGTTGAACTCCTGACCCCGACGGGAGCGGCGTTACTTGCCGCCTGGCCAAAAGCGGAAGTTCCGGCCGGGGCGAAAATCACCGCGGTGGTCAATTCCTTCGGCAAAAGAACTTTGCGCCATACCCCGAATCTGCTTCGCGGTATGCTTTTTGAGAGCGCCGCCGCCGGGTCGCAAAAAGACGATCAGGTCTGCCGCTTTGAGTGCGAAATCGACGACGCCACCGGCGAAATCCTCGGCGCCGCCTGCCGGCTGCTGATGGCCGCGGGCGCGCTCGATGTCACCACCGAGGCGGTGATGATGAAAAAGCAGCGGCCGGGCGTGCGCTTGTGCGTCCTCTGTCCTGTCGCCGACCGGGAGCGGATTGCCGAGTTGATTTTCCGCCACACCACCACGTTCGGGATTCGCGAGTCGCTGCTGCGTCGCCGGGTCCTGGAGCGGCATTTCGAAGATGTCGAGACTCCATACGGCAAAATTCGGGTCAAAGTCGGCACCCTCGGCTCCGAAGTCATCCGCCGCACCCCCGAATTCGAGGACTGCCGCCGCGCCGCCGAACAGCACGGAGTCCCGGTCGCCGCCGTACTCACGGCGGCGGCCAGATAAAAAAAACAACGGCAAACTTTTGCCGTTGCTTCCGCCCGAAATTGCGCCCAAGCCGGGGTGATACGCGAAAGGGCGTCCGGAACACCGCGTCAGAGACGCGCGAGATAAGGTTCGCCGTCCTGCGGCACGAGGTGAAATTCAACCCGATAGCCGCCTTCCGAGCCCGGCTCCCGGTAGAAAACCGCTCCGGGCCGGAGTCTGGCACCGGCGCAACAGTATTCTTCGCCGGGCAAAATCGCGCCCTCCGGATCGCTGCGTGACAAAATCAGCCGTCCGAGCACCAGATACG
>JBFWIO010000094.1:0-9510 GCA_050255955.1 Victivallaceae bacterium | reverse complement strand
TTCAGTCCTTCCTGCCATGCAACCCGTAACCGAAAAACGGGACGACGGCGTTTTTTATCATATCACCATCTTTCATTCCGCGCCAGCCCATAGAAGAAAAAAATGCAAATATTTCAAAAAGACAAAAAAATGTTCAAAATGTAATTTTTATAAGATTCATTTCCAGATATAATATGCCCATCACCCAACCATCACCAAGGAGAAACGTGTGGAAATGAAAAAAACAACCTTTACCCTGATCGAACTTCTGGTGGTCATCGCGATCATCGCCATCCTCGCCGGCATGCTGCTGCCCGCTCTCGGCAAAGCCCGCGACACCGCCAAAACTGCCGCCTGCCAGAACAATCTCCGCCAACTCGGAACCGCGATGGTTCCCTATATCGGAGACAATCAGGATTTCCTGATCTACGGTTACAATGCGCCTGAGATGAAAACCATGTTCACTTATCTCTATCCCTACGTGGCCGGCAGCGCTTTCCCCGCCGCCGAATACCAGAATCAGGATATCCCCTATCGCCACAAACTCTTCATGTGTCAATCTTCATTTTTCAGAATGCGCTACAAGACCATGGACAATCTTGAAAGCAGTTACGGCTACAACACTTCGGCTCGCGACAGCGGGAACCGGAACCAATATCTTTTCGGCTACCGCACCGGCACGACCCACCGGCCGCCGCTGCGCATCGCCCGCGCCAAATTTCCGTCAGGAACTTTTGCCCTGGCCGACGGACGGCTTAACATCGCCGGAGGGTGGACCAATGCAAACTGGGGCTTCATTAACGGTGAAACATCGACCATCGCGCCCGGTGCGACCAACACGGAACTGGTCGAGAACCGCCATGGCGGCGGCCTCAATACCACCTTCATCGACGGTCACGTCGAGAAACGCAAGGTTCTCAACTATTTCCCGGTCGCCTACAAGGACATGCCAAGCAATATCTTCTGGTTCGGCATGCGCGACCTCTATCAGTAAACCGGAGGATCTTCCCATGATCAAATATGCAATCGCATCCGCCGCCGCACTGCTGTTCGCCGCCGGCATCCTCCCGGCCGCGACCGTGGAACTCGGCAATGGCTTCCGTGATCACGGCATCACCGCCCCGGTCAGCAGCGTGCGCGGCCTGGTTACCGTTGCCAACGAACGCGGCGAAGCACAACTCCTGGCCCAGTTGCTCGACGTACGGGGTGCTTACGGCATGCTTCAGGTCAATCTCGAAAACGGCGAGTCGCACTTCTCGCCGCTGCCGGTCAAGCCCGATTTCATCAAATCGGTATTCAGCGCGATGGCGTCGCGGCAGAACCGTTTTTATGCCCAGCACTCCGGCAATTTCTTCGAATACGACCCGGTCGCGGGTAAGTACACCTTTGCCGCCCCGGTCAAGTCCGGCGACATGGCAATGAGCATGACCGAAGACGACCGCGGGCTGATATGGAGCGTATCCTACCCCGGCTGCGGCCTTACTTCCTTTGACCCCAGGAGCCGGGAATTGAAAGACTACGGCCTGCCGTTTGCCGAAAAATTCTCGCAGTATGGCCGCAGCATCGCCGCCGACGACCGCGGCTGGATTTACATCGGCTACGGCAACGCCGCCGGGCAGATCGTCGGCATCCATCCCGATACCGGCGAAAAAATCGCGGTATTGAAAGAAGCCGAAAGACCCGCACCGGGTGCCGGGCTGGTATTTCGCGGCGAAGACGGCTGCGTCTACGGCACGTTTGGCGCGGCAGTGCAATACCGCAACGCCCGCGATTTCCGGCAACAGATGAATGGAAGCCGCTGGTTCCGTCTCCATGACGGCAAAGTCGAGCCGCTCGCCGGAAAACCGGCGATTGAAGCCGCCGACATCCGCACCGGAACCCAGGACTTCGCCGATCTGCGCGATCATGCCGGACGCTTGATCGAAGCGGACATCCCCGGCCGCAAAATCAGGATCACCGACCGCGACGGCCGCGTACGGGAACTCGCGATCGACTATCCGAGTTCCGGTTCGCACCAGATTTCGATCGCCGCCCTCGGCAACGGCGTCATCAGCGGAGGAACCTCTTTTCCGATGAGCAACTTCGTCTACGACCCCCGCTCCGACCGGATGCTCCACCGCAACGGCGCGGTACAGTGGAACGTGGTGTTGCCGTATCAAAACCATCTCTTCATCGCCGCCTATCTGGGAGGCTACCTTCTCGACTGGCAAACTGACCTTCCTTACGAGATGCCGCTCCGGGCCGACGATGCAACCGGCAATCCAAAATTGCTCGCGCCGCCCGCCAAGCCGCATATCGGAAGGCCGGATGCGCTTGCGATCTCGCCGGACGGACGTTATCTCTTGATGGGAGGAACCCCCGGCTACGGACTCACCGGCGGCGGACTGGCGATTTTTGACCGCCGAGAGGAAAAAATGACGGTGATACCCCATACCCGGCTGATTGCGGATCAAGCGGTGCATGCGCTCGCGGTAACCGCGGACAACCGGGTTTTCGGCGGTACCACCATCAACGCGGGCACCGGCGGCAAGGAAAAAGCCAAAGCCGCCGAGCTCTTTGAATTCGACCTCGCCAGTGGCAAAATCATTTGGCGCGAAGCTCTGAATCCGGTTGCCCGTACCTGCTACACACTGCTGCCTGCCGCGGACGGCTCGCTGATCGGTGTGGCCGACGGGACACGGCTTTTCCGCTTCGACCCGGCGACGCGGCAGATTACCAACCGGATTGACCTGAAGCCTTTCGGCCCGGTGGTCTACCAGCAGGGCCCCCGCTCGCTGCTGCCGGATGGGAAATGGGTCTATTTGCTCTGCCGGGATCGGATTCTGAAGCTCGACAGCACCAATTTCACGGTAAGCGAAATGGTCAAAACGCCGGTCCCGATCGAAGTCGGCGGCGCATTGCTTGACGGCAGAATCTATTTCGGCGGCGAAGGCCGGCTCTACAGCTGGGAGCTCCCTCCTGTTCAGTAGAGAAGCCTCATCAGCAGCGGAATCGAAATGAGCGAGAGCAAGGTGGTGACGATGATCGCCTGGGCGGCGAACTCGTCGCTGCCGCCGTAACGGCGGGCCACCAGCACCGAACTCGATGCCGCCGGCATCAGCACCACCACCAGCAACACCAGAAATATATCGGCGTCAAGCGGCAGCAGCTTGAGAAAGAGCCCGAAGAGCACCGGGATCACCGCCAAGCGGATGATCGCGAGGTAGCCGATGTCAATTTTGTGATGCAGAATGCTGCGATAGTTCTGAGTCAGCGCCACTCCGATCAGCAGCAGCATGAAGGGCACCGACATCATTCCCATCGCCGACATTGCGCGGTCGAGCACCGCCGGTACCGGAATACCGCAAAAAGCCACCGCCAATGCCGCAATCACCGCCAAAAGGTTGATCGACCAGATGCTTCGGATCGACTTCCCGATCCCGCCCCCTCCCCCGGTCAGGGTCATCACCCCGAGCGTCCAGAAGCCGACCGTCGAACCCACGTTCATGATCAGCAACAGCGCCACATGCCGTTCGTTGCCGATGTTCTGAAGCACGATCAACGGCAGAAAAACGTAATTGTTGATGGTGCAGATGTGGTGAAACGTCCGCTCCCGCTCCGGCGTCCGGTTGCGCATCAGGCGCTTGAAGAACAGTCCCGCGACCATCCCGAAGGCCATCAGCCCGAACCCGAGAAGCGGCATCAGCCACAATTCGTCGAGCTGATCGCGATTGAAGTTACGGGTAATCGTGGTGAAAGTCAGCATCGGGAAAAAGAAGTCGAGCGTCAAACGCGACAAACGGTCAAGGTCGCCGGGCAGCAGCATCCCCTTTTTCCAGGCGAAAGCACCAAAGCCGAAGATAATGAATGTCTCCAGCACCGCCATGAAAACTATGAACATCATTTCGCGGCGCTCTTTCGCTCATGGCCCCGGAGGTAGGAAACAAGATACCGTCCGGTATGCGAGGCGGCGACCCGCGCCACCTCCTCCGGCGTCCCGGCGGCAACCACCCGGCCGCCGCCCGCACCGCCCTCGGGACCGAGGTCGATGAGAAAATCGGCGCACTTGATGACGTCAAGGTTATGCTCGATCACCAGCACCGTATTGCCAAGTTCGCGGAGCTTCAGTAGTACCTTCATCAACTGCTCGATATCGGCGAGGTGAAGCCCGGTGGTGGGTTCGTCGAGAATATACACGGTGTGGCCGCGGGGAATCCGGGCGAGTTCGGTAGCCAGCTTGACCCGCTGCGCCTCGCCGCCCGAGAGGGTGGTCGCGCTCTGGCCGAGCTGGACGTAGCCGAGTCCGACGTCCTGGAGCGTCTTGAGTTTACGCCGCAGCGACGGGATGGCGTCGAAGAACTCCACCGCCTGATCGACGGTCATATCCAGCACGTCGGCGATGTTGCGCTTTTTGTAACGCACCGAGAGCGTCTCCTTGTTGAAGCGTTTGCCGCCGCAGGCGGAACACTCGACGTAGACGTCGGAGAGGAACTGCATTTCGATTTTGCGGATGCCGTCGCCCTTGCACTCTTCGCAGCGGCCGCCCTTGACGTTGAAGCTGTAGCGGCCGGGGCCGAAGCCGCGCACCTTTGACTCCGGAAGCTCCGAAAAGAGTTTGCGGATCGCGCCAAAAGCGTCGGTGTAAGTCGCCGGATTCGAGCGCGGGGTGCGCCCGATCGGGCTCTGGTCGATTACAATCGCCTTGTCGATGTGTTCAAGTCCGGTGACGGCGCGGCACTCGCCGGGCGGCGAATCCTGGATCTTCTGGTGCGAATTGAGCGCCCTGACCAGAATTTCATTGATCAAAGAACTCTTGCCGGAGCCGGAAACCCCGGTGATGCATGTGAAGGTGCCAAGCGGGATATCGACATCGACATTTTTGAGATTGTTGTGCTTCGCCCCCCGGATGCCGATCGACTTACCGTTGCCGGAGTGCCGCACCGCCGGAACCGCGAGCTCGCGGCGGCCGGAGAGGTAGGCGCCGGTGAGCGAACGCTCCGAAGCGGCGATTTCGGCCGGCGTCCCCGCCGCCACCAGTTCGCCCCCGAGGTTGCCTGCGCCGGGTCCGAGGTCGAGCACATAATCGGCGCGATTGATGGTGTCGAGGTCGTGCTCGACCACCAGCACGGTATTGCCGAGGTCGCGGAGCCTGGCCAGCGTCGCCAGCAGCCGGTCGTTGTCGCGCTGGTGAAGCCCGATGCTGGGCTCGTCGAGGATATAAAGCACCCCGACCAGCCCGCAGCCGAGCTGGGTGGCCAGCCGGATGCGCTGGGCTTCGCCGCCGGAGAGGGTGTGGCTGATGCGGTCAAGCGTCAGGTAGTTGAGCCCGACGTCGCGGAGAAAGGTGAGACGGCTGCGGATTTCCTTGGTCACTTCGCCGGCGATCGCGAGTTCCTCGCCGGTCAGGTTGAGTTTTTCGACGAATTCGAGCGCTTTGTCCACCGCGAGGGCGTTGAACTGATGGATGCCGAAACCGCCGACGGTGACCGCGAGACTGACCGGATTGAGCCGCGCGCCGCTGCAGGAAGGGCATATCCGCGGCGAAAGAAATTCCTTCAGCCGTTCCCGCACCGAATCGGATTCGGTCTCAACCATGCGGCGGCGGATGTTCTCAAGAACCCCCTCAAAAGGCTTGCTCCAGTGGTGTTTGCGCCCGCCCATGCGGTAGTCGAATTCGAGCTCTTCCTTGCCGCTGCCGAAAAGGATGATGTTGCGGATTTTTTCCGGAAGTTCCCGGAAAGGGGTGGTCAGCATCTCCGGACAGTTCCACTGCTCGGCGATTTTGCGGAGCAGGAGGTTGTAGTACATGATCAGATGCCGCGGCCCTTTGCGCCAGGCCGGGATCGCGCCGTTTTTGATCGAGAGCGAGGGGTCTGGCACCACCAGCGCCGGGTCCATCACCTGAAGCACGCCGAGTCCGTTGCACTCGGGACAGGCGCCGTAGGGCGAGTTGAACGAGAAGTTGCGCGGTTTGAGTTCGCCGTAACTCTCGCCGCAAGCAAGACAGGCGAGCTTTTCGCAGTGCTGTTCCTCCAGCCACGGCGATGACGCGTCGGGCGCGGGATTCTCCAGCAGCACCGTCACCACTCCGCCGCCGTGGCGGAGCGCGAGCTCCACCGAATCGGTCAGCCGGGCGGAATCGACCCGGCCGGTGACCAGGCGGTCAACCACGGCTTCGATGGTGTGGCGTTTGTTCTTGTCGGGCATCTTGTCGCCGTATTCCTCAAGCAGCACCATTTCGCCGTTGACGCGGGCGCGGACGAAGCCCTCGGAGCGGATCTGGCTCAGGATGTCGCGGTGTTCGCCTTTGCGCCCGGCGACGAAGGGGGCGAGCAACATGAGTTTGCGTCCTTCGGGAAGCGACTGGATGCGTTCGGCGATCTTCTGGGCCGATTGGGATTCGAGTTTTTTGCCGCAGTGCGGACAGTGCGGGATGCCGATATGGGCGTAGAGGAGCCGCAGGTAATCGTAGATTTCGGTGACCGTGGCCACCGTTGAACGCGGCGTGCCGCCGGCGGTTCGCTGTTCGATCGCGATTGCCGGGGAAAGGCCCTCGATGTGTTCGACTTTGGGCTTCTGGAGACGGTCGAGGAACTGCCTCGCGTAGGCGGACAGGCTCTCAACGTAACGGCGCTGGCCCTCGGCGTAGAGGGTGTCAAAGGCCAGCGAGGACTTCCCCGACCCGCTGAGGCCGGTGATGACCACCAGTTTGTTGCGCGGAATGACCGCGTCGATGTTCTTTAAATTGTGCTGATGCGCACCGCGTATGACAATATGTTCCAACATGATGAAAATGATCGGATTGATGCAACAGTTCGGGGTTGCGGATTATTGGTTTTTGAGACAATCGACAAAGACCCGGACGGGGGCGTCGCCCCAGACCCGCAGGGCCTGGTAGAGCTCTTTGCCCATGGCGTCGTAGTCCTGCCCGACCGAAGCAACTTCCTCGCCGGTGTTGCGCCGGGCCTGGAGATTGTCGAAGTCGGAGTAGAAGAAGTTGCGCCCGAACTGGAGTTTGCGGCGGCGCGCCCAACGGATCACCGCGCCGGTGAAATTCCGCGACGGCGCACACATCAGCACCGGCCGGTCGGGCTTGATCGGGAGTTCGTCGAGCACCGCTTCGACTTTTTCACACTCAAAGGTGTCGGTATCGCAGATACGGTAAAAAATCGAACGGTTGGCGCACTCGTCGACGAAACCGGCGCGGCGCTCGCGCTCGACGAAATTATCGTTGCGCAAGCCGAGGAAAAAGAGCTGGGGATCCTTTCCGGCCGCCTCGATATTGGCTGCGACCAGCTCGCGCACCGCCGCCCGGTGGGGGGTCGAGATAAAGTTGACTTTGTCGCCGTAGCGGTTGATGAAAAGCACCCGTTCACGGAACGGCAGCAGCCGGTCCAGCAACGCGTCATCCGGCATCACCGCGACCAGACAGTCGCAGCGTTCGACATTCTCCGGAGCGACTTTGAAGCGGTGTGAATCGACGAATTCGAGATGGAATTCGTGGGCATGATAGAGTAGCGGACGGAACAGCGACACCTCGATTTGCTCGTTGCTGTCTTCGGTGGTCTGGGGAAAACGGCCGAGATGGGAGACGATCAGCACCCGGCGCGGCGGCTGCTGGCCGGTGTAAATGGTGCCGCCGCGGCGGCTGGTGGCGAGCACGCCGCAATCGACCAGTTCGCGCAATGCCTGGTTGATGGTGGTGCGGGTGACGCTGAATTCGGCGATCAGTTCTTCGCGGGTCGGAATGCGTTCTCCGGCCGGATAGACACCGGCCCGCAACTGGGCAAGCAATTGTTTTTTTACTTTTTCGTATTTAGGCAGATGCGCCATTGGGAATTCCTCCGGATGATGATGATTCTTTTGGGGGATACTATACACCCTTGCCGCCGATAAATAAACCGGTCTTTCCCAAAAAAACCGAAAAAAGGCCAATCGAAGCCGGGCGTCCGATCAAAAGCGCGCCCGGGTCGCCGGGGTTGTTTTTTTGGGGACTTGCGGATATATTATGGTTCAAGAAGGGGGTACTGATGAAAAAATGCCGTTTCATTCCGGCTTTTGCCGCATTGTTGTTGCTGGCTTTCGCGGGTTGCGACCCGAAGACGCCGACGCCGCCCGCGGGCGGCGTACTCCTCGATGTCCGTTCCGGCGAGGAGTTCCAAACCGGGGCGCTGCCTGGCGCGCGCAACCTTCCACTTGACCAACTGGAGGCGCGGGCGGCCGCCGAACTCCCCGACCGCGAGGCGCCGGTCAAACTCTACTGCCGCAGCGGCCGCCGCAGCGCGCTTGCCGCCGAAACCTTGCGCAGACTCGGCTACACCCGAATTTACGACCTCGGCGCGATGGAAAACGCGCGAAGCATACTAAAAAGAGCCCCATGAGCGAACACGAAGAACAAGCATTGCATAGCTTCTTCGGCCTCGCCGGAGCGGAGCTGCGGTTAACCGAATCGCCCCAGCCGTTGCGCGAGCCTCCCGACGAGGCGGCCGACGGCAAAGATTACCGGATCCCCAGAGTTCGCCGCACACCGGCAAGGGCCGGCTGATCCGACTCAACGCAACCCGTCGGAAACAGCCACAGGAAAACACCGGATGCAAGGACGGAAAAAACCATGTTGAAACGCCTTCGCGATATGGCCAAAAAAGCAGTTCCCCGCCGTTACGGCTTGCCGGATTTCGGCAAACCGGAGCTGCCGGCGGGGGTTGAGCTTTTTGACATCCGGACCGTGGACGCACTGCAACCCCACGCCGAAGACTGGGATCGCTTGTTCGCCGAAGTCACGCCCTTCACTGCGTTTCTCTCCCGCTCCTGGATGGAGGCTTTCTTCAAACACATGGTGCACGCGCCCGAAGCGTGGTGCTGTCTTTTCCTCTACGAAGCGGGCCGCCTGACCGGGGTGCTGCCGCTGGTCGCGGGATACGCATTTGTCCTGCCCGGGGTGCGGCTGCAACTCTTTAAACTGCCGTATCATTTGATGCATACCAGCGGCACCGACGCGCTGTTGCTACCCGGCGGCGAGGAGCGGGTGATGGCGCACTTTTTCCGCTATCTCGGCGGACGGCGCGGACTCTGGCCTTTTTTGAGCTACAAGCACCTGCCCGAAAATTATCCCGGCGCCCGGCTCTTTGCCGGCGGCGACTTTGCCGGGATGTGCGCGGTCCGCAAACCGGCCGGATTCGAGAGTTACATCCCGGTCGCCGGTTCGGGAGAGGGATATACCGCCGGTCTCGCCGGCAAATTCCGGCAGAACCTGCGCCGCGCCGCCGCCGCTTTTGAGGGACTGCCCGCGGCCGAATTCGTCTTCTGCGACCGGGCGCGTCCGGTCGATGAACTATTTGACCGCTTCCTCACCGCGGAAGATCAATGCTGGAAAGGCGAGCGGGGGTCGTCGGTCAAAGCTTCGCCGGACAGCGCCGCGATGATGCGCGAAGCGGCGGCGGGACTGGCGGCGGCGGGGGAGCTGGCGATGAGTTTCCTCGAAGTCGGCGGCAAGGTCGCGGCGGCTCACTACGCGATGCGCCACGGCCGCGTGCTCTATATCCTCAAAATGGG
>JBFWIO010000093.1:0-9519 GCA_050255955.1 Victivallaceae bacterium | reverse complement strand
TTCTTGAGCTGGGCTTTGCCCGGCATGGACTCGAGGCTCCGCCTCGGCCTCCGCCAAAGGGCTCCGCGCCCTTTGGAATCCTGCGCCAGGGCACTGCCCTGGACCCTGCTCGGCGGAGGAACCGCCTCGCGATCCGGGGCAGCTTACGCGCCCCGAGTCGGGTATGACGCGTGTTCCCCCGAGCCGAGAGAGCGTCAGCGACCGGCTCGGTATCCCGAGGCCGACGGTCGGCCCGCCTCGCGATCCGGGGCAGCTTACGCGCCCCGAGCCGGGAATTACGCCTTACCTCCTGATTTCGTACACCGATTTCCCGCCGCGGATCAGCATGCGGTCGCCTTCTCCCACCATCTCATCGGCACCCCCCGGCAACACGAACTCCGCCACCATCTCTCCCTCGCCGTCAAACACCACCCCGCGCCGCCCTCCGGCCACGTATATCTTCTTCCCCGCCACCCCCACCTTGGCCGGCATGAACGGCAACGGCTTGCTCCACAACGGTTCCGCCCTGCCGTCTATCAACACCAGCTCACGGAACTTGTTCACCATCGCAATCTCCGGACGCACATCCCCCGCCACATCCCCCGCCGCCAAATCAAGATAGAATTTCCCCATCCCCTTGTCCCCCGGCCCCAGATTCAACTGATACTTGGGCTTGCCGTCGCCATCGTACACATTGAGCCACAAGTACATCCCCTGACTGTCCGCCGCCGCCTCATCCTTGCCGTCACCGTCAAAGTCCGCGACAAAAGCTTTTGTCCGGTACAACGATCCGAATGACGGGAAATTCTTGAAGCCCGGCAAATTCTCGCGAAACCGCACCGCACTCGAATTGTCAGCTCCATCCACCGTCCACATGTAGTTGCCGTCCGCCGCCGAATGACGCAACGCAAAGACATTCTCAAAACCATGCTTGCCCCTGATCACCCCCAACTGCCGCCCCGGCCCCCAAGTGTGGGGATAACGCCGGATCAACTTGCCGTCCGCACCGATTTTTTCGGTGGTGCAAGCACTCCCGGCGAAGAGCTCCTCTCCCTCGCGGGTGTTGGCCACCGCCAGCGAATAGATTCCGGGATAGGCCGGTTTGAACCAGTAATATTTCTGCGTCGCCTCCACCTCCGGCGCCAGTACCGAGGTGAAAACCCAGCGCCGGGTACCGTCGGCATTGAACGCGATCACCTTGTCGTCGGCACACCCGGCGATGATTAATTTCTCCTTGGGCCACTCGATCGCACATTGGATTCGCGCGCCGGCGTCGAAACTTTGCAAAACCTTGCCGTCCGGGCCGAGACGGCAAAGCTTGTTGCCGGACGCAACCAGCAAATCACCCCCCGCAAGCGGTTTCAATACACTCACCGCTTCGGGGAATTCAGCCAGCTTGGCCACCGTCAGATCGGGAAGTTTGACCGCCGCCACTTTGCCCCTGGAGTCCGCCGGAACCGGCGCGTCAAGCTCTTTGCGGTAGTTCGCCAGCGCCGCATCAGGAAGCTTGATGAGGAACGTGTTGTCGCCCGGGTTGAGCTTTTCGCTCCTGCCGCCCTCAAGGTGAATTGCACCCGCCGCCGCCGACTGGACAGTCGCTTCGCCGGAGACAAGATCCCAATCCAGCGTCACTTTGCCGTCACTTTTGAACACGCCGTCAATCCGGGTGGCGTTGAGGGCAAAAAGATGGTTCGCTTCGAGCAACGCCAGCTCGGCGCTTCCGAAACGGCTTTCGCCGGTGAAAACGATCGCAGGTTCAGGAGCGAGCACTTTGGCGCTGCCGGAGTCCAGTTTGATTACTTGCGCCGCGGCGGCGCTGCTTTCACGCTTGATCAATGTAAAAATGCTTTCGGCGCGGTCTTTGACCCCGGCGAATTTGACTTTGGTGTATGCGCTCAGGCTGTCGATGACGCCGCTCTCGCCGCCGGCGGTGGTGAGCGCGGTTTGCTCGGCGGCGGTCGGAATGAAAGAAAGCGACTGCGCCCCGAGCCATGCCGTTTTGATCAGCGGATTGACCGCGGCGACTTCGATTTCCAGCTGGTGTTCGCCTTTGGCAAGTTCGACCTTGCCGAGTGAAACCGTTTCCGGCTGGAGGTCGCCGGTCTCGCTGTAGTGCGGCACATTGGCTTTGAGCAGTTTACCGTCGAGTTTGAGATTGACCGCCGCCGCCCGGGTGTTGTGCTGCATCAAGGTGACTTTTAACTCTCCCGAAAAAGCGTTGGCAAGGTCGAAGTTGATCTGCGCGCGGTCGCCCGCTTTGACGGTCTCAAACAACGTGTTGCGGTCGCCCGACGTGATCCGGCACTCCGGTACGGCGGCGAGCTTGCAGTCGCGAATCCGCAAATCGTTGCTCCCCGCCACCGCAAGCTTGCCCGGTTCCGCCGTTACCGTCACCGGCGCGGCGGTCTGGAAATTCAGCACCGCGGTCAGTTCGCCGGAACCAGAGCGCGGGGTCAAGGTGTCGGCGATCAGCGCGAATTGCCCCTTGCGCAGCAGGAGTTTGCGCTTCCAGTCGCAGTAGGCGTGATCCGGCACGCCGCCCGCGAACCAGACGCTTTGGCCGGTGAGGCCGAAGTCGTCGATTTCACCCATGGTCGGAATATGCGGCTCGGTTCCGCCCGCGAGATAAGGCTGGAGATAGTTGCCGAGCCCGGCGAGGATGTTGCGGCCGTCGATCCGCAAGCCCGAGATCGACAGGAGCTTGTATGGCGTCCGGTATTCTTCGTTGAAGCAGTTGACGCTGATCCAGTCGCCGCCCGCGCCGAGCTTGTCGCGGTAGCCGATGCCGAGGAAGCAGTTTTCGATCGGATTGCTGAGGTTGAAGAACTTGTGTTCGGCCGGGCTCATCGGGGCCGCCGTCCATTTGCCGGCAAGCTCCGCCGGCGGACGTTTGGCGATCTTGGTTCCGGGTGCGAAGCTCTGGCCGATTTTGAACCCCGGCTTGGCAGCCGGCAGCAAGTCGGCGTAATAGAGGTATTTGCCGTCGCCGGTCTGCTCGGCGGCAAGGTAAAAAGTCTGGCGCGAAGCGGTGCCGAGGATTTCGCTCGAACCGGTGCCGTTCCACTGGGTTTCAAAGAAGCGCAGCGCATTGGCCCACGCGCCGTCGGGGTTGAAGTTGCGTTCGCCGGTGAGCGCGAGATAGTTCGCCCCCGGATTGACCGCGCCCGAGAGGAACCAGCCGACGATCCCGCGCTCACCCTCGACCCAGCCGTCCGGACGCTGGAGATACGCCATCGTCCCGGTGGCCGACTTGAGTGCCCGTTTCCAGGTCGCACCGGGATAGTCGCGGTCAAAGTAACGGGCGAGGACATAGAGCGAAATCGCTGCCCATTGACCGTGACGGCTGGGGATCACCGCGCCGCCGGAGCGGCCGTAGACCATCTTGCCGATTCCATCGTGATCAAGCTGGCGGGCAAGGGCTTGAGTGACCTTGAGCCGGTCTTCGTCACTGAATACCGGATGCTCCTCGATGAGATCCCAGAGGAGAATCATCTGGTGCCCCATGTAGTGATAGGGAGAGGATAGCGGAGTGGCGGGATTCTCGATGCTCTCGGGATTGAATTTCTGGAAATCTTTGATCGCGGCGGCGTCGGGGAAGGCGAGGCGCAGGAATTCTTTGGCGTATTTGACGTCGCCGGTCTGGTAAAAGAGTGCCATCTGCACCGCGACATAATTCCAGCCGTAGCCCCAGCCGATGCCGGAGAGCATTCGCGAATTGAAGTTGTCGGGATCGTAGCCGTCCACTTTGCCGGTGTAGGCGGGCACGCGCAGTTTGAGGAGATGGCCGAGCTTTTTGGGTTTATTGGCCAGCTCGTCGAGCAGCGCCTTGACCGCGTCCTCGATCCCGGCTTCGTCGCTGCCGCCGGCGATGATCACGTTGAAGTTGCCGCCGGTCGGGTTGTGGAGTGAACGGAGCTCAAAGCCGCCTTTGCCGGGGTAGGTCGAATCGGTGTAGACGAAGCCCTCGCGGTACAAGCGGTCAAGGAGTTCGTTGCCGTCGCGCGAACCGATCGCGATCACGTTGGTTTTGAGCGGGAGCGGGATTTTGCCGCCGGCTACGACGGGGACTCGGGTTCCGGTGATCGCTTCGATCGCGGCGGCGATTTTCCGCGCTCCGTCTTGCGCCGCCGGAGTGGAGCCGGCGGCAATCGTAATGCCGTCAAGTTCGGTTGCGAGCGACAGATTCTTGAGCTTGCCGATCACCGGAGTCAAGCCGTCGCGGGCGGCGGCGGGAGTGAATGCTTTGACCTCTTTGAGCTCCACCTTTTTGATCGCGACGGCAGGCGAACCTTTTTTCTGGGTATAGATGTAAAGGCGGATGGTTTTGGTTCCCTCGGGGACTTCGATCCCGGCGCGGGTGGTGGTGAAGGCTTCGTGACTCGCCGCTTCGAGCGGAATTTGGATGAATTTATCCTGCGGCAGAAGCCTGATTTGCACAAAAGCCCCCTCGGCGTCGGCACCGGCGCGCTGGAGCTTCGCTTCGACGGCGGCTTCGTACTTGCCGGGCTTGACTGCCGCGATGTCCTGCGACAAGCCCGCTTCGGCTTTGTCGTCGGGATCGGTGATCAAAAGCAGTCCGTCTTTGACTTGCGCGCTCGGCTTGACCGAGCCGTAGGGGCTCCATGTCGCCGGGAAGCCGTCGGGGCCGACAATCGCGAAGTCGCCGTTGCGAAGTTCGCCGGGTTTGCCGGGAACCGCCGGAGCGGCGGGCGCGGCGGGCGCGGCGGGGGGCGCGCTGAAATTCTCCACCTTGCCGAACTTGAAGTTTTTGATCCGGAAGTCGGGGGTCTGGGCGGCGTAGGTCCAGATGAAGACTTGGGCGCGGTCGTTGCCCGCCGGAATGTCCATGCCGACCGTGGTGGTACCCTTCTCCAGCGGCTTAAAAGCGAATTTACCCGAGGGCAGCGCGCGGAGCTGGATCAGCGCCCCTTCGAGGGTCGAGCCCGGCACCGGTTCGGCGTCGATCGCAATTTCGTATTTGCCGCCGGACTCAAGCGGGAAGATCCGGCTGAGGCCGGTCTCCTCGCTGCCGCTTGAGTCGGTGATCCGGACCGCGCCGCCGTCTTCGCAGCGGATGCTGCCGGGGCCGACCTTGCCGTAGAGCGTCCAGCCTTTGGGTAGATTGTTTTCGCCTTTTTCAAACGACATTTCGGCTGCCGCGAGCGAAAGGAGGAAAGCGGTGCAAAAGATCAACACGGTCAACGGCTTGGCGGTCATAACACTCCTTTGCCGCCTCAGTAGGCGGCGTTGTTGCTTGCTTCGTTGGTGGTGGTTTTGAGTCCCGAGTAGTAGTTCCAGACGCTGTAATTGGTGCCGCCGACAAGTTCCGACGACTTGGCTCCCCTGAGCTTGCCGACGTGTCCGTCGACAAAGAGGACGTTGGCCATGTCGTTCTTGTGCCGCTTCCAGGCGACGCCGTCATAGGTACTGCCGAAGCCCCAGGTCTGGCTGGTGTAAATGGCGTAATAGCCGTCGATCAGGTCGATTTTGACCGCCGCATTGCGGATCGCGCCGCTCTTGTGGGGGCGGTAAACGGCATCCGAAAGATTTGCCACCGAGGAGCTTCCCCAGTAGCCGCCGAGGATCTGGTTGCGGGCGTAAGCACCGTTGAGCTGATAAGGATACCCGCTCGGGTTGTAGAGGTAAAACACCGTGCTGGGCGTGCTTGACGTACTGATCCCCCAGCGGGTGTCGACCACGCCGTCTTCGGAATAGGCGGTCGGGCACATCGGCGCGGCGTAGACGATTTTGCCGGCGTTGGCGCCGTCGCGCCGGACCCGCGAGCAGAGGTTGCCGACGTAACCTGCGGTATGGAGCGCATTGGGCCACCAGATCTGGCCGCCGATTCCCTTTTGCGAACAAGGCAACACAAACTCGTTGTTGTCGGCTCCGTAAAAGCCGGAACCGACGCCGAGCTGTTTAAGGTTGTTGACGCAAGCGGTCGAGCGGGCTTGTTCGCGCGCTTTGTTGAGGGCGGGCAGCAGCATGGCGGCGAGGATGGCGATGATCGCGATGACGACCAGAAGCTCGATCAGGGTGAAGAATTTTTTCATGATTGCATTCCTTGTTTTGGCGGGGCTGGAATTGATCTGCGACAAATATAACTCGACTGGTCTGCAAATCAACCCGATTCCGTCAATAAGCTCCGGTAGCGGTGTTCTTCTGGGCGAAGTAGTAGTTCCACGCGGTGTAGGCGGTATTCGGCGGCGCGGGGGCGTTGTAGGCCATTTTGCCGATGGTACCGACGTGGCCGTCCATAAAGGCGCTGTTGATGCCGGTGCTGTGGCGGTACCATCCGAGCCCTTCGTACTGGGTGCCGAGGCCCCACCAGTTGGACAAAAACGCGCACCAGAAAGAATCGGTCAAGTCGGCTTTGGCCGAGGGGTGGGATATCTGGACGTACTTCTGCGGTTTGGCCAGGCCGACCCGGGCGAAACCTTCGGCGTTGTTGGCATAGCCGCCAAGATCCTGAATCCGGCCGTAGCCGCCATTGGTGGTATAGACGTTGCCGGTCGGATTCCAGAGCTCGAAAACAGTCGGCTTGGGGCTGCCGGAGCTGATCGCAAGTTTGGTGTCCCACACGCCGACCTGCGACCAGGCCGAGGGGCACATCGGCGCGGCGGCGACCAATGCCCCGGTGTCCTTGCGGCGGCGGGAACACAAAGTCTGGTCGTAATTGTTCTTGAAAGCGGTAGTGAACCACCACTGCTGGCTGCCGGTCCACTGGGCGGTGGGCAACACGTAGCCGTCCTGGTCGACGGCATAGGAAACCGGGATCATGCCGAGCTGTTTGAGGTTGCTGCGGCAATTGGCGTCGCGGGCCTTGGCGCGGGCCTTGTTCAGCGCCGGAAGCAGCATGGCGGCGAGGATGGCGATGATCGCGATGACCACCAACAGTTCAATCAGGGTAAATCTTTTACTCATCATCGGAAGCTCCTTATCTTTGGCGATTGCGGAAAACCGGAAATCAGAAAACGACTTTGGCTACTTCAGGCAAATATCAATTTGAATCATCGGCCCCTCCTTGATTTACAGTTCAAAAGCAATAATTTGGCCTTGATTGGTACAGACGATCAACTGGTTGGCGACCAACGTCAGCGACACCGGAACCCCGGCGACCTTGGCGGCGGCGATGGTTTTGCCGCTTTTGCCGTCGATTTTGAGGATCGCGCCGTCTTCGAGGGCGAGATAGAGGCTGTTGCCGGCGGCGGCAAGCTTCATCGGGTTGGCGTCGAAGCTGAGAAAATGTTCGGGCCGGGTCAGCTTGCCGTCGAAAACCAGCAAGAGTTTGCGGCCCAGCGCCACCGCGATTTCGGTCTTGCCGTCGCCGTCGAAATCACCGGCGGTGAAGTCGCGGATCATCAGCTGGTCGAGCGAAAGTTTGGGTTCATTGGACATCGAGGGCAGGGGACCGGCGCCGAAGTTGGCGTGGTATTTGCCGTACTGGTCGTCCTTGTCCCAGACGGTGATCCAGTTGAGGGCGCCGCGGGTGTCGCCGACTACGTCGATTTTGCCGTCGTTGTCGACGTCGGCTTCGATGAGTTTGCCGCGCCGGAGCTGACACCACATGTTGATCATCGGGATGTCCCTGGGCGGCAGCAGATATTTGTCGGTGGGGCCGGTGCGCCAGGGCGCGGCGAGAATTTGGGGAGACGGATGAGTGCCGTTGAAGCTGAAGCCGGTGTAGAGCGACTTTCCGCCGTTCTCGTCGATGAAAAAGAACTGGTCGAGCGGCCCCCAGAGGATATGGAGCCGGGATTGCAATTTCCCTTCGGAATTGAGGATTTCGAGGGTCGAAGCGCTGCCGACGAAACAGACGTTTTCGCCGCCTTTGCCGACCGCGCCGGTGGCGATCTGACGGACTCCGGCAAGGCCCGGAGCGGTGCGGTACCAGTAGGTTTTGCCGGTCTGGAAGAGACCGGGGGCGGTTTCCGATTTGAAGCTCCACTTGAGTATGCCCTCCAGGGTGAAAGCCTTGACCTGTTCGTCCCCGATGCCGCCGGTCAGGAGGAGTTTCTGCTCCGGCCAGAAGCAGAGCGCCTTGACTTGCGATCCGTTGTCGATTTCGCGGACTTTACGCCCGGTTGCGAGATCGAAAAGGACAACCTTTTGGCCAGCTGCCGCCGCGAAGAGCGAATCGCCGACCGCAGTGACCGGTTCGATATAACTGCCGAGTTGGTCGCTCCAGCGTTTTTTGAGCTCAGGAAGCGCCGCTTTGGCGGCCTTGGCCGGGACTTTGCGCTCAAAAGCGGCGGCGGGGATCAGGGCTGTCGTATCCGGAACCGGGCAACCGGGGAAGCTGTTGAGCCCGGCTTTGAAGTCAATTGTTCTGCCGCCGGCCGGCGTCGCCCTGCCGGGGGCGTCGGCGCCGATCACGAGCGTGTCGCCGCGCCAGTCGAGCCGCACCGGAACCGTGGCGGCGAAGAGGTCGCCGATTTGCTTCACGTCGATCCCGCAAATCCGGCCGGGGGCGATGATCGCCGCTCTGGCGGTGATTTTGCCGAAGCTCCCGCTCACCGCGAGCGCCCGGGCGTCTCCGAGTTTGAGCACCGCCGCATCCGGGGCGATTTGCTTCGCATCGGCGTCGGGGCCGAGGATGGTGAAGAAGTTTTCGGTCGCGCCGGGGGTGCCTTTGAGGTTGGTTTTGAACTCGACGGTCAATCCCGAACCGCCCTCGGCGGAGCCGCCGAACTGCTTGCGGTCACTCTCCATTACCCGGCCGTTGGCGAGGGCGAAGCTTTTGCCTTTCTGCCCGATCAGCGCTTTGCCGGAGGCATTGCCGTCGAACGTGGCGCCGCGGTAGAGTTCAAAGGGAAAAATGACGTCCCAGTTGCCGATCGGCGCAGTCGGGGTGACGCGGTCGATGAAGAGGACATGGCTGCCGATATCCTGCAGCACGATCCGCTCCCAGTCGGAGTTGTTGTATTTGCGGACCAAGCCCCTGACTGCCAGGAGATTGCCGGTGCGCGAGGCGTCGAGGAGCTCCGATGTGCGCGGCGTTTCAGGGGCGAGCATGCCGTCCTGATAGGAGGCAAAGCCGGTGTGGTAGCCGCCGAGAAGGTCGATGCCGCCGAGCCGGAGCTGGAGCACCGCGAAATTGTGGTAGGCGTTGCGCCCGCCTTGTTCGAAACAGCCGTCGAGCAGCAGCCGGTCGCCGCAGGCGTCAGGCGCGGTGCGGTAGGCGGCCAGCCGGAAGGCGTGCGATTTATCGGGAAATTCATCCGGCCAGGTGGAGTATTCGCCGGGATGGGGGCGGTCGATCATCCATACATCGGTCCGGAGTTGTCCTTCTTTGGCCCCCGGCGCAACCGGGAACCCCTGTCCGATCCGGAACTTGCCGTCGTAGAGATGGTTGGCGGTGAGCCGGCGCAAGGTCAGCCAGCGCGGGTCGTGCGTGACATAATAGGCGCGGTTGAAAAGGTTGTCGGCGCTGTACTGGAGAATGCGGTCGCCTTCGCTGCCGTCGGCGAGGAGTTCGAGGCTGTCGATGAGCCAGCGGTAGTTTTCGGGAGGAACTTTGCCGGTTTTTTCGGACAGCAC
>JBFWIO010000092.1:0-9535 GCA_050255955.1 Victivallaceae bacterium | reverse complement strand
CGGCGATGCAGTAAAAGAACACCACCACCGCCACCGGCGCATTGCCGCCGAAAAGGCCGAAAATGGTCGCCGCCAGCGGCAGCGAAATCGCCGCCACAATACTTGCCAGGGAAACGTAGCGGCTGAGTTTGAACACCACCCCCCAGATCACCCCGGCGACGAGGCAAGCCTGCGGCATCATCGCCGCCGCCACCCCGCCCGCGGTGGAGATTCCCTTGCCGCCCTTGAAATTGAGATAGACCGGGAACATGTGCCCGGCCACCGCCGCCGCTCCGGCCAGCAGCATCCCGATCCCGCCGGTGGCGGGGAATAAACGCGCCGCCACGATCACCGGCAGTGCGCCCTTGACGAAGTCGAGGGCGAAGCAAAGCCGCCCCGGCCCTTTGCCGATCACCCGGGTGACGTTGGTGGCGCCTACGTTGCCGCTGCCTTCGCGCCGGATGTCCTTGCCGTAAAATTTGCCGATCAGAAAGGCAAACGGGATCGCCCCGAGCAAGTACGAGATCACCGAAAGAAGCAAATAATCCATATCCGACCTTTCAATTTCGCCAAAGTCCGCTATGTTAAAGAGAGTCGCCGGAACCGGTTTCCGGACCGGCCGGAAACTGTTGCGACAAACCGCAATGGCGACTTTGGAATGCCCTTAATATGGCGCAAAAATGGCCGTTTTTCAAATCAAAACGAGATTTTCCATGGATAAAAAACCGATTCTGATCATCGCCGCGGGTGAAAACTCGCCCGACCTGCGTTACGCCACCGGTTTCGCCACGCCCGACGCGTATTTGTACTTCGGGCACGGCGACGAGCGGCTGATGGTGGTATCCACCCTTGAGCGCGACCGCGCCGCCGCCGCCGCCCGCCAGGGAATCACCGTCGAATCGGTCGAGGACGTAACCGGCAACGCCGGCAGCACCTGGTGCGACGTGGCGCTCGCGCTGGCCGCCAAACGGCGGCTCGGCGCCTTTCGCGTGCCCCCCGACTTCCCGCTCCTTTACGCCGACAAACTCCGCGCCGCCAAGCTTGAAATCGAACCCGAAAGCGGTGTTTTCTTTCCGGAGCGCGAATTCAAAAACGATTTTGAAATCACCGAAATCACCCGCGCCGTCCGCCTCGCCGAAGCAGGCGTCCGCAACGGCTGCGCCATGCTCGCCGAAGCCGAAATAGGACCCGGCAACGTCCTCTTTTATCAGGGCGAAGTCCTGACTTCCGAGCGTCTCCGCCGGGTGATCGACCTGACGCTGGCCGGCGGCAACGCCCAGCCCACCGGCACCATCGCGGCGGGAGGCGTCCAGAGTTCGGAGCCCCACCATCACGGGAGCGGCCCGCTCTACGCCCACACCCCGATTGTGATGGATGTCTTCCCGCGTTTGCTCGACACCGGCTACTGGGGCGACCTGACCAGAACCGTGGTCAAGGGCAAAGCTCCGGAGATCGTCGCCAACGCATATTGCGCCGTCCGCGAAGCCCGCGACACGACCAAAGCAATGCTCCGCCCCGGCGCAATCCCGGCCGAACTCCATCTGGAAGCGATGCGGATTCTTGAAAAACACGGCTTCCGCACCGGCCGCGGCGACCGCCGCGACTTCGGCTTTTTCCACAGCCTCGGCCACGGTATCGGGCTGGAGATCCACGAATTCCCCCGTCTCAGCATGCGCAATGAAAAGCCGCTCCGGGGCGGCGAAGTCGTGACCGTCGAGCCCGGTTTGTACTACCCCGAGTGGGGCGGCATCCGGCTCGAAGACCTGATGGCGGTGACCGCCGGCGGTGCCGTCTGCCTGACTCAAATCGAGGATTTCCTGACCATTGAGTGATCTCATTTTTCAAATGGCTCCCCTTGAGGGGGTGATGGATGAGTGTTTCGTCCGCGGCGCGGATGCGCTCGGTCTTTTCGACGACTGGGTGACGCCATTTTTCCGTTTTTCCGAGGGAATGCCGCGCGCGAAGCATCTGGCCGGATTCGCCGCGCCCTTTATGGCCGGCGGCAAACCAATTACGGTGCAACTCATGGGGACCGATCCCGCGCTGCTGGCGGCGGGGGCGGCGCAGTTCGCCAAGCTCGGGGCGGCGGGAATCGACCTCAATTTCGGTTGTCCCAGCCGTCAGGTGACTTCGGGCGGCGCGGGCGGCGGCGCGTTGCGCCATCCCGACCGCCTGCGCCGGATGGTCGGCGAAGTCAAAGCGGCGCTCCCGGCAACGCCGCTCAGCGCCAAAATCCGCACCGGCTTCGCCTCCGACGCCGAACTCCCGGCGATCATCGCGGCGCTGACCGCCGACAATGCGCTTGACTTGATCACCGTCCACTTTCGCACCGTCGCCGAGCAGTACCGGCAAGTCCCCGGGCGCGAAGAGCGCTGGCGGCGGGCGATTGAGCTTGTCGCCGGACGGGCCGGGGTCATCCTCAACGGCGACCTCGCCACTGTCGCCGAGCTCCGCGAAATCCCGGCCCGGCTCGGCGCCGCCGGGGCGATGGCCGGGCGCGGCGTGCTCCGCGACCCCTGGCTTCTGCGAAAGGCCAAAGGCGCCGCCGCGCCGGAGATCGAAGCCGGCCGCAAACGCTTCTTCGCCGCGGTGGTGGCCGCCGCCGGGGCGCTCCCGGCCGGGCGGGCGATCGAACTCTCGAACTTTATTTGGGGAAGCGAAAACCCCTATTTTGCTTTTTTGAAACAGGCCAAAGCGATCACGCCGGAAGACCTCGCGCCATGATCAAACCACACGATCTCGCCAAATACCTCCGGCGCGGCCTCCAGCGCCCGGTCGAGCCTTGCGAAGTGACGGACGACTTCCGTCACTTTGTCGTCATTCCGGTAATGGATGAACTTGAAGAACTTCCGCATACGCTCGCGTCGCTTGCCGTCGCTTTGCCGAAAGCGGCGGAAAAGACCGGCGTCATATTGGTCGTCAATCATGCCCCCGACGCGCCGCTGGTTCGCAAGGCCGCCAATCTGGAAACGCTGGCCCGGCTGCGGGAATGCGATCCGTCACTTCCCGGCGGAATGACGGCGGGCGAAAATCTCTTCTGGATCGACGCCGCGTCGCCGGGGCGGGAAATCGGCCGCGGGGTCGGCGAAGCACGCCGGATCGGACTTGACAGCGCGCTGGCCCGTCTCGTCCGCCCCGATACCGGGTTGCTCTATTCGCTCGACGCCGATTCGCCGCTGTCGCCGGACTACTTCGTCAAAATCCCGGCTTTCTTCAACGCCCATCCGGAATACGGCGCGCTGTCGCTGGCAGTGCGTCACCGCCCCGGCAAGACCGCCGCCGAGGAGGAAGCGATCCGGCGTTATGAAGTCTACATGGCCGACTATGTGGAGAAATTGCGGCGGGCGGGCTCCCCCTATGCCTTTCACACCATCGGCTCGGCGATTGCGGTGCGAAGTGAAGCTTATGTCCGCTGCGGGGGAATGCGGGTGCGGCAGGGGGCGGAGGACTTCTATTTCCTCCAGGCGTTGCGCAAAGTAACGCTGGTCGGGGAGTTCCCCGAGCCCCTGGTTTATCCGGCGGCGCGGCCGTCCGACCGGGTGCCTTTCGGCACCGGCCCGGCGATCCGTTCGCAACTTGCGGGGGAGGCGCTGCCGACTTATCCCGAAACGGGCTTCGCCGAACTTGCCGCGCTCCTCAACGCCGCCACCGACGAGGCGTTGCGCCGGCCGGAAGCGTTTATTGCCGCGCTCTCGCCGTATGCCCGCAACTTCCTCGAAGCCGGAGGTTTCCTCGCGATGTGGCCGGAGCTCCTCGCCAATACGCCGCGCCGGGCGGGCGCCGCCCGCGAAGCCTTTGACCGCTGGTTCGACGCGCTCAAAACACTTCAGTTCATCCGCAACGCCAAATAAAAAAGGACGGCTTGACCTTTTCGTCCAAGCCGTCCAATTTGTCCAAATTATCAGTATTACAATCTTACTTTTTTGCCGGTGCGGGCGGAGCGTTCCTCGGCCAGCGCGAGGCGGATCGTCTCGCGGGTGCTGAAGGGTTCGCAGCGGGTAAAGGGCTTCTTCGCTTTGAGACACTTGGCGAAATAGGCGATTTCGCGGGCGTGGCCGCCCTCGTCGCCGAGTTTGACCGTTTCGATCTTCTGGTCGAGCCGGTAGATCGAGAGCTCCTGCATCATGCCTCTGGCTTCCAGCGTCGCCTTTTCAAAAACGGCGATGAAGCTCATCGAGAAGGGGCCGTGCGACCAGCTGGTCTCCGCGCTGACCGCCGGGCCGCCGGTATAAATGTAGTTGGTAATGGCATCGTCAATCGCCCCGGTGTGGTGATTGCACCGGAAAGTCATCACCGCCTCCGGCATGCCGAGCATGTGAAGCACAAAGTCGGTGTCGTGAATGTGCATATCGAGCAGCGCCCCGCCGGAGCGGGCCCCTTCGCGGAACCACATCTGGTACCCGCGCGGCAGTGCGCTGATCCGCTGCATCGAGAGCCGCAGGAGTTTCCCGAATTTGCCGCTGTCGTAAGCGTCCTTGAGATACTCGTAGGCCGGCCAGAAGCGGAGGCACTGGCCGATCATCAGCGGAGTTCCGGCGGCTTCGGCGGCGGCGATCATCGCGTCGGCCTGCTTCAAGGTGCGCGCCATCGGCTTCTCGCTGAAGGTCGGAATGCCGAGCTTCAGCGCCTTGATCGCGAACTTGGCGTGGAAATCGGTCGGAATGCAAATGTCGATGAAATCAAGCTCTTCATGCTTGACCATTTCCTCAAAAGAGTTGTATTTGCGGAGCTTGGCGCCGGGGGCCTGCTCGAAGCCGCCCAAATTGAGTTCGGCCTTGTCGGAATTGAGCTGGCTTGGCGCGGTATCGGCGACCGCGACCAGTTCGCAATCTTTCTGGTTGGCGTAAGCGCTGGCGTGGCAGTGACCCATGCCGCCGTAGCCGAGTATCCCGGCTTTGAGTTTTTTTCCGGCCATGATCTTATTCTCCGACGGTTTTGGCGATCAGTTTACGCAGCAGCTTGATCGTTTTGATGATATCGCGCGTCTGCTGTTCGCCCTCGATTTCGCGTTCGATCACCACTTCGCCGCGGAAACCGATTTCGTAAAGACGGGGGATCAGCTTTTTGTACTGGCTCTTGCCTTCGCCGACCGGGACTTCCTTGCCGAGTTCGCGGCCGTTGGTCGGGTAGAGGCCGTCCTTGGCATGGAGGTTTTTGACGTATTTGCCGAAGACGTCGAGCGCGTCGAGCGGGTTGCCCTTGCCGTAGAGAATGATGTTGGCGGTGTCAAAGTTGATGCCGAGATTGGCCAGCGCCAGATCCTCGATGGTGCGCAGCAGCGTCACCGGTGTTTCCTGACCGGTCTCAAACCAGAAGCCGAGGCCGAGTTTTTCGCAATAGGCGGCGACGTCGCCGATCGCGTCGAGCGTGCCCTGATACAACGGGTCAGTCGGCGCTTCGGGAATGAATCCGCAGTGGGTGATGATCGCCGGCGCGCCGCAGCGGGCGGCGAAATCGGCGCCGAGCTTGAGGTCGGCCACGCGTTGGGCGCGGGTTTCGGGAGGGACCAATCCGAGAGTCACCGGGCCCTCGGTGAGATTCCAAGCGTTCTTGCCCGAATACCCGGTCCAGAGGCCGGCGATCCGCACCTTTGAATCCTTGGCATAGCGCTTGATTTTCGCCGCGTTTTCGGGGGTCCAGAGCGCCATGTCCCAGTTGCAGAGCTGGGTCACCGCGACTCCGTGCTCGGCGATCCGCTCAAAGGGGTTCGAACCGTCCTCGGCGAACCGGGACAACACACCGACTTCCATCACTTTCTTCTTCGCCATACCAATTTTGCCTTAATTTTGCGGTAAAAGTACCATTTTCCGTATATAAATACTGCCGCGTACAATCCCCTTTTGCTGTACGCGGCAGTTCAATTGGTCAAATTTTCAGCTCACTCTGGCCGCTCCGGTGTCGAGGGTCGAGCGGATCGCCCGGGCGACGTCGCCGAGGCGGTGCGGCTTCGGCAGGAAACCGCAGGCGCCCTGCTGGAGCAGATCATGCACCTCCTCCTCGGAGACGAAACCGCTCGAAAGCAGGATTTTCGCCTCGGGATTGAGGGCGCGGATGCGGTAAAAGGCCTGATGCCCGCCGAGTTTCGGCATGATCATATCGAGCAGGACAAGATCGACTTCGCCGGGGTTGTCACGGAAGATGGAGACCGCATCCTCACCGTTTTCGGCAAGGAGCACACTGTAGCCGAGCGTCTGCAGCGCCTCGATCAGGAAGTCCCAGATGGTCTCGTGATCATCGACGATGAGGATCGTCTCGGAGCCTTTGGGGAGATCTTTAATCGTTTCCATAGTTGCCGGGTTCCTTGCATTTTCCCTTTTATTATACTACAGGAGCGGGCCGAATGCAAGGCAAAAGCAGAAAAAGTCAAGCGATTCGCGGAAAAAAACAAGCATGTCCCGGCAGGGTCGCAGACCCGGTCAGGAAACACCCGGAGAACGTGCCGGATGACCACCGGAAATGCGGCTTTTGCCCGGTCGCGGTTTTGACGCCCGGAAAGATGCTTATGGTGTTGGCAAAGAACCCGCTCCATTCGCGAGGGAAGTCCGGTCCGCGTGAAAGTGTTCAAGCGCTTCAAAGGCGACGTCGCCGATCACCCGGCAGGAGGCCGTGTCGGGGTGGGCGAAATCGCCGCTCCAGACGCGGTCGGCGCGCACTACCCGGATTTTTTTGCCGGGCGGCGGGGGATTTTCGGTGAAGACCAGTTTCATCGGTTCGCGGACTTCATTGTTGGTGCGTCCGACCTGGTAACTGCCGTCGGTCTTGAGGCTGGGGGCGTAATACCAGCCGGAGCGGATGTAGCAATTTTTGCCATAGACATCGACCCCGTCGATCAGGACTTTGAAGCCCTGCCAGTGTTTGTCCCAGGGCAGATCATAGTCATCGGAACCGGTCGAAGTGATTTCGCAGCTCGATTGACCGCTCAACTGCTGTTCGTGATACCTGAAAATCGCCGGTGTGGCGTCGCGGGCGATCACCTGGCCGTCGGGGTAGGCGGCGGAAATTTCGCTCATCACCTCGGCATACCCCCATATGTCGCGCATGAAGTAGTTGGGGGTGTAGGTATTGAGCAAAAGAATGGTAATCCTGGGATTGCGTTTGCGCAGGATGTCGATCATCGAGATCAGATTGCGGCGATAGTTGCCGAGCGTGCGCACCGTGAATTCCGCTCCGACCAGGTCGTCGAGCGAGTCGATGCCGAGGATTTCCGAGGCATTGAGGGGTTCGTTCCAGCTGATCTTTCCCTTGGCGGGGTCAAAGGAGCGGATCACCCGGACCACTGTCGAACGGATATCGCCGTGGTAATCGCCGAGCCGGACGAAGTTGCCGGCTTCGATGGCGGGGTTGTTGACCAGCGCGGTGGAAGTGAGGGAAGTTGGCGTCACCTCGTCGATCAGCGCGCTGTTGCGGGTGACTTTGAAGGTATCGTCGCCGTCGGCTTCGACCGAGGCGCACATCATGGCCGGGATTTTTTTGACCTGGTCGGCGGAGAGGCCGCTCTGGGTGCGGCTGACCAGGCGTTCCATCTCCATCCAGTCGTCGTTGCCGCCGAGGACGATGAGGGCGATGTCGGGGACGAAGATATCGAGCGAATCGCGGATGTTGCGGCCGTAGGTATCGGTGAGGAAGCGTTTGGCGGTGAAGCCGCCGATCCCGGCATTCTGGATCAGGTGGGCGCGATTGGAGGCAAAATTGATGATAAAATAGGGATTGACGCCGTCTTCGAGGATGATTTTGAATTTGCGTTTGGCGGCGTGGTCGAAGCGGTGGACAAAGAGCGCGGCGCGATTGGAGCTGCGGAAGTCGAGTCCGGCGCTGAATCCGGTGGGGTTGGCGGGGTCAAAGGCGACGTTGCCGAGCCCGTAGCAGCTTTCGAGTTTGGTTCCCGGGCCGTCTTCGCCGACGGTGCACCCGGTGTAACCGATGATGGAGCCGTAGTCGAAATCGACGGCGATCCGGACTCCGGCGGCGGGGGCTTTAAAGAAATAGAGGAAGTGCTCGACTTTTTTTGCCGGGGCGATGCGGACGACCAGTGCGTCGAAGCCGGGGAAGCGTGCGCCGACGGAGCCGGCGACGTAATCGAGATTGTAGATTTTGACATTGGCCGCAACGCCGTCGAGGGTCAGTTGGTGTTGCCGGGTAAAGGGTCGTCCGAGCGGGAAAACGCGGGTTTTGCCATCGCCGGTGAATTCGCGGCGGTCGTGGCCGCAAGCGGGGTGGCGGTTGTTGATTTCGCCGATTTTTTCGCCGTCGGCATAGATGCCGGCGATGCCGTAGTCGGGGCCGGGGAGGATGGCTTGCCAGATGGCGAGGGTGTCGCCGTCGAGTTCGAATTCGACGGCGGCGCCTTTGCCGTTTATCCGGGCGGCTTTGCCGTGGAAGAATTTGCGGCTTTCGACCATGGCGGGGGGGGCGGGGGTGAATTTCATTGCTTCCGGCAGGACTGAAGTGCTCCAGCGGTCGCGGAGCCGGTCGTCGAGGGTACCGGTGAGGCTTTGTTCATCGAGGAGGCCGGTGCCCCAGACGGTGGAGGAGCCGAAGACGGTGACGTTGAGATCTTTCGGCGCGGTTTCGGCGGCGGTGATGGCAAACGCGGCGATTGCGAAGAAGCTCATCAGGTGGATTTTCATGATGCGCCTATTTCATTTTTTCGAGGATTGAGGTGGTGGAGAAGCCGGGGACGAAGGGTTTGAAGACGATTTGGGTGCCGGCGGCGAGGAGGGCGGCGCGTTCTTCGGGGTCGAGGGAGGCGATGGTGTAGTCGCCGCCTTTGACATAGATATCGGGTTGGAGGGCGGCGAGTTCGGCGGCGCAGCGGGAGGCGGGGAAGATGACGGCGGCGTCAACGGCGCGCAGTGAGCAGAGGAGAAAGGCGCGGCTGTATTGGTCGGTGACGGGTCGGGAGGGTCCTTTGAGGGCGCGGACGGACTCGTCGGAGTTGACGAGCATGAGGAGGGCGTCGCCGAGTTTGCGGCTTTCGTCGAGGTAGGTGGCGTGGCCGCGGTGGAGGATATCGAAGCAGCCGTTGGTGACGACGAGTTTTTTGCCGGCGCGGCGGAGTTCTTCGCGGTAGCGGACGGCGTCGGCGAGGGTGAGAATCCGCTCGGCGGGGGTCTTGAATTCGGTCATGGTGTATAGATCCCTATGTATTGTTCAAAGTTACCCGGTCAAGGGCAGTGCCCTTGCGCGGTTTCCAAAGGGCGCGGAGCCCTTTGGCGGAGTGTGAGGCAGCGCCTCGCCTCCCCCGCTCCGGGCGAAGCCCCAGCTCAAGTAGGCGGAACGCAGTTCCGCCGCAGAGCCCGGCCCGAGCTCCGACGCCGCAGGTGTCGGAGCGACCGTTCCGAAGCAACACGCAAAACGCCGCTTCTCCTCATCCCCCCCTCCGTGCCTCCGTGCCTCCGTGCGAAACCTTCTCCCGGTATCAACCCCGCCCCTGCTTCGCTCGATGTCGTTCGCCGGTCACTTCGTGACACGGCTGCCGACCTCGCTCCCGCAGTGTGGTGTCGGCTCCGGCCGCACTGCGGCTTTGACTCCGGCCGCTCCGTTGTCGCGGGTGCCA
>JBFWIO010000091.1:0-9575 GCA_050255955.1 Victivallaceae bacterium | reverse complement strand
AATCTCCGTTCGCGGGACTTATTGACGAAGTTGCCGACCTGGCGTTTGCCGCTGATGCTCATGATCGATTCGGGGTGATACTGGATGCCCTCGCTCAGCATGTTTTTGTGCAGCACTCCCATGATTTCGCCGTCCGGCGCGCGGCAGGTGACTTCGAGCTCGGCGGGAAGCGTCTTTTCGTCAATCGCGAGCGAATGGTAGCGGACCGCGCGGAACGGCTCTTCGCCGAGTCCGGCGAAGAGGCCGCGGCCGTCGTGGCTGATCTCGCAGACTTTGCCGTGCATGATCTCTTTGGCCCCGATCACCTTGCCGCCAAAGGCCAGCCCGATTGCCTGATGCCCGAGGCAGACCCCGAGAATCGGGATTTTGCCGGCGGCGGCGTGGATCAGATCGAGCATGATCCCGGCGCTCTCCGGGCGGCCGGGGCCGGGCGACAGCACGATCGCCTCGGGACGCATCGCAAGCACTTCATCGACGGTCACTTCACGGTTGCGGCGGACCACCACGTCGGGGGTCAGAGAATAGAGCAGATGAACCAGATTGTAGGTAAAGGAATCGTAGTTGTCAAGCACAAAAATCATTTTCAGCCTCGCAAATTTCCGGCGAAACGGATCGCTTCAAACATCGCCTTCGCCTTGTTAATCGTTTCTTCATACTCTTTTTCGGGGACCGAGTCGAACACCACTCCGGCGCCGACCTGGATCGAGAGTTCGCCATTGCGGATTTCGATGGTGCGGATGGTGATCGCAAGATCGAGGTTGCCGGTGTAGCTGAAGTAGCCGACACCGCCGCCGTAAACGCCGCGCGGCTCGGGCTCAAGTTCGTTGATGATCTCCATCGCCCGCACCTTGGGCGCGCCGGAGAGCGTCCCCGCCGGGAAGGTGCCGGCAAGCAAGTCAAAGGCGTCGAATTTCTCGTCAAGCTCGGCATCGACATCGCTTACCAGATGCATCACGTGCGAATAACGCTCGACGTTCATGAAGTGCCGCACCTGGACGCTGCCGGGGCGGGCGGTACGGCCGAGGTCGTTGCGGCCGAGATCGACCAGCATCAAATGTTCGGCGCGTTCCTTTTCGTCGCCGAGAAGTTCGTCGGCGAGTTCGCGGTCGCGGGCCGGAGAACTGCCGCGTTTGCGGGTGCCGGCGATCGGACGCAGCGAAGAACGGCCGCGCTCAAGCTTGACCATCGTCTCCGGCGAAGAACCGACCAGCGTCCGTTCGCCGATGCGGAGAAAAAAGGTGTAGGGCGAGGGATTGATCATCCGGAGCGCCCGGTAGAGGGTAAAGGGCGAGGACTCGAGCGGCGCGGTGAATTTCTGCGACGGAACCACCTGAATGATCTCCCCGGCCCGGATCGCGGCGCGGGCTTTTTCGACGATCGCGCAGTAGTCTTCGCGGGTCATATTGGGAACCAGCCGGGCGGGCGGGTCGCACCGCTCGGGCTCGACCGGCAGCACCAGCGGTTTTTTGAGCATTTTCTCAAGTTCGCCGAGGCGGCGGATCGCGTCGTCGTAGGCCTCGCGCTCGGTTTCGTACTCATTGACCCGCGAACAGACGATCAGCAGCATCGAGTGGCGGACGTTGTCAAAAACGATCATCTCGTCGGTGATCATCATCGCGGTGGTGGGGGCGTCGATCTTCTTTTTGGGCGGCGGGAGCTCTTCAAATTCACCACTGGTTTCGTAGCCGATGTAGCCGACCGCACCGCCGAAGAGCGGAGGAAGTCCCGGCGTCTCGACCGCCTTGATCCCGGCGAGCAATTTCCGCAGGGCGAAAATCGGCTTGCGCGGGTCGTCCGGCACGAGCTCGCGGGTTTCGCCGTTCTCGCGGTAACAGGCGCGCCCGTCCTCGACGGTGAAAACCCCGCGCGGGTTGAGCCCGATAAAGGAATAGCGCCCGAAGCGTTCGCCGCCCTCGACGCTCTCAAAGAGAAACACGTTCTCTTCGTCCGCCAGCCGTCCGAGCACCGAAACCGGGGTTTCGAGGTCGGCGGGAAGTTCGCCGACCACCGGAATCAGATTCCCTTCGCGGCAGCGCGCCGCGAAATCTTTGAATTCGGTCTTGAGGATCATTTCTAAACTCCTTATCATGATTTGGAAAAAATAAACAAAAAAACATCCCGGGCATTTCGCCAGGGATGCTGTACTTAAAACTGAAACGGCGATTCAAACCTTGTTGGTTCAAACCGCCGGATTTTAATCGAACAATGACAACACAGCCCCGGCGGATTACCGCCAGAGCCATCGACCGGTGTTGAGATTGTGCGAATATTTTCTCATTATGCGTTTACCATACCCCGTCAAAAACAGTTGTCAAGCCGGATCCCGAAAAAAAATGTATTTTTATCCGAATGCCGGGCGGGCTTGATCAAAGCCAAAATGGAGCTATAGTACAATGGGCGTAGTTTCGCCCCGGTTTCCCGCTATTTTTTGCTTACGAAAGGACGGTGCGGTATGGATGACATCAATATTCATGAGGTGAAAGAGTTCCGGCTCAAAACGCTGGTTTATTTCGGCTGCGGCGCAATCCGCAAAATCGAGGACATCGCCGCCGCGCTGGCCAAGCGCGGGATCAAAAAGATTCTGGTGGTTTCCGGGCGCGGTGCTTACAAATCGACCGGAGCTTGGGATCATGTGGTTCCGGCGCTTGCCAGACACGGCATCGACTATGCGCTTTATGACCGGGTGACGCCGAATCCGACCACGCTTCAGATCGACGAAGCGGTCGCCCTCGCGCCCGACGCCGGAGCGGTTCTCGCCATCGGCGGCGGAAGTCCGATCGACGCCGGCAAGAGCGCGGCGATTCTCCTCGCGTATCCGGATCGCAATGCCGATGAGCTCTACAAATACGAGTTCACGCCCGAAAAGGCGGTTCCGGTCATCGCGATCAACCTGACCCACGGCACCGGCACCGAAGTTGACCGCTTCGCCGTCGCCACCATTCCGGTTGACGAATACAAGCCCGCCATCGCCTACGACTGCATTTATCCCGAATGGGCGATCGACGACCCCGCGTTGATGACCGGCCTCGGCGAAAAGCAGACCCGGTTCGTCAGCATCGACGCCGTCAACCACTCGGTCGAAGCAGTGACCAGCATCGTCGCAAGTCCGCTCTCGATTTCGCTCGGCCGCGAAGCCATCGCGCTGGTTGCCAAATTCCTCCCGGTCGCCCTCAAGTCGCCCGACGATTTGACCGCGCGTTACTATCTCCTTTATGCCTCGCTCCTCGCCGGGGTGGCCTTTGACAACGGCGTGCTCCACTACACCCACGCCCTCGAACACCCGCTGAGCGCGGTCAAGCCCGACCTCACCCACGGCCTCGGGCTCGCCATCCTGCTGCCCGCCGTGGTCAAACACGTCTACCCGGTGCGTCCCAAAGTCCTCGCCGACGTCCTCGCCCCCCTGGTTCCCGGCCTCGAAGGCAATCCCGTCGAAGCCGACCAGGCCGCGATCGGCGTCGAAAACTGGCTCCGCTCGGTCGGCGTCACCGAAAAACTCTCCGACGAAGGCTTCAAAGCCGCAGATCTCGACCGCCTGGTCGAACTCGTCTTCACCACTCCGTCGCTCAGTTTCCTGCTCTCGCTCGCGCCGAACAAAGCCGACCGCGCCGCCGTCCGGGAAATCTACCAAAATTCACTTTTCCCGCTCGGCAAGTAAATCCATCAACAGGAGCCCCGCCCTCTATTTTAGACGGGCGGGGATTTTTCCGCTTTTACGCTCATTGGAACGCCGCAAGAAACCGGTCGCGGGCGCGGCGGATGACGTCGCGGTTTTCCGGTTTGGAAATGTCCCAGGTGTATTGGTTGTTGAGAATGTCCGGGCAGATTTCGAGCGAAATCACGCCGTCGAAGTCGCCGCGGCTCTCAAGTCCGGCGCGGAGCCGGGCGAAGTCAAGCGTCCCCTCGCCCTGCAGCAGATGTTCGTCGCGATAGCCGTGATTGTCGGTGATGTGAAGCTCATAAATTTTGAACGGCAACTCCCGGACGTATTGGTCGAGGGTCAGAGTACCGGGAGCGTTGTAAGTCAAGTAGACATTGGCATGCCCGGCGTCGAGAATCATCCCGGCATGGGGAGCGTTGCGAAGTCTCCGCTTCATCGTCCGCATTTCGGCGAGCGACGCGTAGCCGGTGCCGTCGGGCATGAGAAAAGCGTTTTCGATCCCGTAGCCGATCCCGGTCCCCTCGAAGCGGTCGGCGGCGAGCTGAAAGAGCCGCAGCGTCTCTTCGCATAGATAAGTCCGCCGTTCGCCCGGCGGCGTCACCGAGATCATATCCGAACAGCAGGAAACGACGCCCCCGGTGCGTTCGTGCCACCACATGACATCGTCGAAAACCGCGTTGACAAACCCCAAATCAAGCTTCAAATCCACCGTCAGGTCGGCATGCATATTGCCATGCCAGGTGAGCGCAAAATCCTTCTCCAGAATCGCCGCCGCGGCCTCTTCGCGCTCGACCGGATCGGCCTTGAGAATGCTCTGAAGCCAGGCGATTGAAACAAACCCCTCCCGCGCCAGAAATTCAACTTTTTCCGGCAACGAAACCCCGTCAAGCAACCAACCGCAGAAACCAAGTTTGATATCCATCCGGAATCCTCACGCGTTATCATTCAATACTACTATCGTCCCCGGCGGGAAATTTTGCAAATGGATTCCCCCTGAAGCTTATGATTTCACCTCAAAATCATCAAAAAATGCTGTTCAATACAATATTTTGTCATCGGCCTATTCCCGATTGCGCTTGACCGTGATGGTGTTACCAGTCGTCGACCGGCAAGCGGCAGAAGCCGGCGGCACGCCTTGCAACCATGATTTCGGCAGAGAAAAAGTGATCCGATCGGGGAAACCATCCGACGGATCGATTTTGTAAATTAGCTTTTCGCCATCATCGACGATTTGATACGATGCGTTCCATCCTTTCATCTCATGTTCGAGGAAGCAGGAAGGATAGGTCATTGAACTGGTGTAAATTTTGTCAAAAATCGGCAGGCACTCGGTAATCGAGTCATTGAAAACAGCGATCCAATCGGGCCCGACTTTGAATGAAACATTGGAGTTTGACAGCGGAATTTTGTAGAGGACAAGGCATTTTTTGACCGGGAACATCAAATCATCGTGCGCCCGTGCGGCGTATGTTCCGACGCCATACCCGGTTTGATTGACGGTAACAACCGTAACGCCGAGTTTATCCCCCAGTTTATCCCGGTCAAAACAATAAAGATAGGGAGCTTCAACGCTATGAATGAAAAAGGCCGCGAGAACCGGCAACAGCAAGACTGTGCCGAAAATCGCGCATTTCAATACAAGATGCAGATTACTGTGTTTGAATTTAAGCATACGATCAGACTTGTTGATATTTTTTATTTAAATAAATTTTGAGTTGGCTTGCCATTGCAGAAGAATACATCATCAATTCACTTTCGTCAAACAAGGATCTGAATTAAGTCCGGTCAAATGAACGGCGTTACGCCAAAGATGGCCGGTGTCAGTTTTCCAACTCGCTTTTGCCGAAAAACGGCCCAGAATAACTCCGCGAAAGTGCTTGCGGATTTTTATTTCAATGCTATCTTGTTAGTGCGAAAGAGTTAATTTCTAAGCGGCTGTATTGGAGGAATAAGTGAACCCGACCGAAAATGCAAAAATGGGTAAACTATTGCCCCTTGAAAGATTCCATATTTACTTACTGCCGGTCATGCTCCTCACGCTCGGAATTCTCCCGGCGACAGCGGCGGCCTCGGCCGATGACGATTTCCTGATCCTGATCCACTCGGGAAGCGGATTGTCGGCTTATTGCCAAGAAGATCGGCGTTTTTATCCGATCCGGGACCATGTCGTCGAGCTCTCGATATCCTCCCGAGGAGACCTGATTTTCAAAGATGACAACGGCGATATCCATTTCGGCAGAGTCCGTTCGGACGGTCGCTTGGCGCGGATCGAGGAAGAAATAAAAGTCTCCGCCAAACTGATCGACAGCGATGACCGCGCCGTCATTTCGGATGACGGCAAAGTCATCGTCGCATACCGCCCCCGGCGTCTTCGCGTGTTTCAATTCAAGGCCGGAACGCTGGTCAAAACATCGGAAGTCGCCGTCAAAGGCGACCTCGCGTGCCCCGCGATTTCCCATGACAACACCAGAGTCGCATTCTATCACCGCGAACGTCCGAAAGATGGATATACGTTGAGCTGCCTCGATATCGTCACCGGATCATTCCGTCCGCTGAACCGGGAAAAAATCGTCCCGATTTCGCTCTCCGGAGCATGGACGCTGCCGCCACGCTGGAACCGGAAAGATCAATACATCACCGTTGAAAACGGAGCATCACATCCCGGCCAAAGCGTCGTTTCGCTCCTCCGGGTAAAAGACGGCAAAACACTCCCATCCTCTTCATACCTCTGGGCGGATGCGAACCATCTCGCCGTTTTTGCTTGCGAGCATGGAAAATTGCTTTATTCATCGTCAGACGTTGATTCACAATTTGAAGAAACGGCCGCAGCCAAACCATCCGCCACCGAGGTGCCGCTCGCCGATTTTCAGGGATTCGAGGTTATCGCTTCGCGCCAGAACGGTGCGGACTACGTGTTTCAGGACGTTCACGGCAATTTTTATCACTACCAAAGCCCCACCGCCCGACTGACCACCCTCGGCCGGACTGAGAACATGCCGGCACGAATTTTCCTCGTCGAAAGACCGCTTTGATAGACTGGCATCATCGCTTCATAACATGTCCAGAGTTTATTCACATCGTCACATCATCCACAGGGTGCGGCATCATCGTTTTCAAACGGATAGATCCGGAGTTTGCCCCACGACGAGGCCAATATGATCAAGTCTGAACTCTCTTTCTCCCGGAATCAGGTTTTGTGCGATCTGACCAAAAGCGGATTTTTCGCGCCGGAGCCCAAACCGCATTTGCAATGCGTTCGCCGCACGATATTGTAATGGTGCCGCATTCCGCTGCGGACAGCTTCTGGGGTGAATCTGAAAATTTCCATTATCGATTGTTCATCAAGTTTTTTTATGATCAAGTTTTATTAATCAGGGAGGGTTGCCGATGAATCGGATTTTTTTCGTGCTGATGGTCGCGGCGTCGCTTGCAATGCTTTGTTCCTGCGGCAAAAAGCCGGAGCAGGAGCCGCAGATCCGCTAGATCCAGTACGCCAGGATCGGCGAACTCGCCACCGGCAACCTGCGCAACTTTCCCGGAATCATCCATGCCCGGGATTCGTCGCTGGTCAGCTTTGAGGACATCGGCGGCAAAGTCAGGACCGTCAACGTCCAGATCGGCGAAAAAGTCACCCGAGGCCAGGTCATCGCCACCCTCGACAGCGAAAAATTCACCCTCGACCTCCACGACGCCCAGGCCGAACTCAAAAAGACCGACGCCCAGATCGTCAAGGCCGAAAGCGACTACAGACGCGAAAAGGAACTCTTCGACCGCGGCGCGAGTTTCGCCAAGAAACTCGACACCATCAAATACGAACTCGAAGCCGCCACCAGCAACCAGCGCTCCGCCAAAGCCAGACTCGGCCAGGCCGAACGCAACCTCAAAAACACCGACCTGATCGCCCCCTACGACGGCTTCGTCAGCGAAAGACTGGTCGAACCCAACCAGATCGTCACCGTCGGACAGGGCGTCTTCAAGCTCGACGCCGAGGGCATGCTCGAAGTCCACTTCGACATTCCCGAAAACCTCCGCAAACGCATCGCCGTCGGCATGCCCGCCAAAGTGACCTTCCCCGGCATGCCGAAACTCGAAGCCGAGGCCAAAATCACCTACTTCGGCACCGCCGCCGGCACCGCCAACTCATTTCCGGTCAAAGCATTGCTCAACGGACAAGCGAGCGAAATCAAGCCCGGCATGTCGGCCGAGGTGCAACTCACGCTGCCGCTCGAAAATCCCGCCGAAGCCGGATTCCTGGTGCCGGTCAAGGCAATCCTCCCCGGCGAAGGCCGCGGCGAAGGCTTCGTCTTCGTTTTTGATCCCCGAACTTCGACCGTGCGCAAGGTCAGAATCGACGGCATGGGCATGCAGAACAACTTCGGCATCGTCCGCGGCGACCTCCGCTCCGGCGACCTCATCGCCACCGCCGGGGTCGGCTTCCTGCTCGACGGCCAGAAAGTCAAGTTGTACCAGCCCGTTCCGGATGAAGCCGGAAACGGAGGCAACCGATGAACCGGCTGGTTGACTTCGCGCTCAACAATTCGCGGACGGTGATTCTGCTCCAGTTCCTGATCGTGCTGGTCGGAATCGCGATCTTCCCGTCGTTTCCCAAACTCGAAGACCCGGCGATCATCATCCGCGAAGTGGTGATCACCACTTATTTCCCGGGCATGCCGCCGGACCGGGTGGACCGGTTGATCACCCGCCCGATCGAGGAGGAAATCCGCACCATGGGGGTCATCGACGACATCGCCAAATCCTCATGCAAACTGCGCTCGACCTCCAAATTCGGCGAGTCGGTGATCCACCTCACCGTCAAGGACGACATCCCGTCAGGCGAACTCACCCGGGTCTGGCGGCGGGTCCGCGAAAAGATGACCGACGTCCGCCGCAAACTTCCCGCGGGCGCCATCGGACCCTTTGTCAACGACGAGTTCGGCGACACCGCGGTCGCCACCGTGGCGATCCTGAGCGACGGTTTTTCAATGGCCGAAACGGATGAAACCGCGCGCGATGTCCGCGAACAATTGATAAAACTTTCCGGCATCAAAAAAATTGAGCTCTACGGCGTTCAGGATGAACGCATCTACATCATCTTTTCCAGCTCCAAAATTGCTTCGCTCGGAATCGATCCCCAAACCATCGCCCAAGCCCTCGCCAATCAAAACGTGCTTGCCTCCGGCGGGTCCTTCAACCTCGACGGCACCGAAATGCTGGTCGAAACCAGCGGCACCTTCAAAACCCCGGAAGCCGTGGGCGAACTCCTGATCCCGACCGGCAACGACGGCAAAACCGTGGCCCTCCGCGATATCGCCGAAATCAAGCGCGGCTACGTCGATCCCCCGGTCCGGCCGGTCTATTTCAACGGCAAACCGGCGGTTATCCTGAGCATTTGTCTGCTCCCCGGAGTCGATGCGGTCAGTTTCGGCGACAAACTGCTCGCCAAGCTCAAAAGCATCGAAAACGCGCTCCCGGTCGGCTATACCTTTGAGCTCGCCACCTATCAGCCGGAGCTGATCAAAGCTTCGGTGGACAACATGGTGCTCAACGTGATCGGAAGTTTGGTCATCGTCCTGGTCGTGGTGGTGATTCTGCTCGGCATGCGGACCGGACTCATCGTCGGCTCCTTCATCCCGCTGGTGATGCTGGCAGGGCTGATCGTAATGAAATATTACGATATCGAAATGCAGCGCCTTTCGCTCGCGGCGATGATCATCGCGCTCGGGATGCTGGTTGACAACGGCATCTGCGTGGCCGAGGAAATCACCACCCGGATGCAACTCGGCACGCCGCGCCGCGAAGCGGTGCTTGAGTCCGGCCGGGCGCTCGCGGTGCCGCTCCTCACCAGCACGCTCACCACCGTTTTCGCTTTCTGCCCGATGTTTCTGCAGGAGGGGGCGGCGAGATCGGAAGAGCACAC
>JBFWIO010000090.1:0-9583 GCA_050255955.1 Victivallaceae bacterium | reverse complement strand
TGAGGTTGATGGTCCGGGTCATCACCGGCGAAAACATGTCCGCGGTCGCGGTGGTGCGGCCGATGTCGTCTACCATATAACTGTCGAATCCCTGCGCGTGGCTTGAAACCGCATGCATGCCGAGTTCAAAGCAGCGCTGGTTGAGAATCCTGCCCGCCGGAATGTAGGTGCTGAACAATATCAACTTGACGTTTTCCCGGGCATAGTGTGCAAAGAGCGCATCGCAATTCATATCCCAGCAGATCGCCATGCCGATTTTCCCCCACGGCGAATTCCATACCGGTTGCTCAACCGGGGCGGGAACGCTGGCAATCAGTTCATCCGGCGGCATGAAGCACTTGTAATAGGTGTAAATGGCTTTGCCTTCGGGAGAAAAGACCACCAGCGCATTGCGCTTGAGGTTTTTGTCATCGCGGATTTTCATGCCGACTGCAAGGTAGAGTTTGAGTTCGGCGGCGATTTTCCCGAGTTGCCTGTAAGCCGGGCCGTCCGGCAGCTCATAGGCGCTGTCGGCGGGGTCGAAGCCGTTGACGATGACTTCCGGGAAGAGCGCCAGCTCGGCGCCGTCGAGCTTGGCCAGCCGGGCCAGCCGGTTGATCTCGTTCAGCGCTGCCGCCTGCGGGCGGATCAGCTGCGGTTGCGACACGGTGGCGATCCGCAGACTTTTGGCCGGCGGCGTTTCAGCGAAGGCAACCAGCGTGGTCAACAGCAGCAATATGGCGAAACATTTTTTCATGGAATCTCCTATGAATAGAAAATACAACCGGTGAGGAGAAGGGCGGTCAGGATGGCAAGCACGAGATGTTTCATTTTTTTTGCCTATACCATACACGGAATTGTGAAAAATGCAAATTCTGCGATTCCAGATCAGTTGGCTCGGATTTTGACGCTTTTGTGATTCCGGCGGTTTGCTTTCCCGGACTGGAACCGTATCTTGTTGGAAAAAGGAGAATTGCGATGGAACATCAGCATATCGGAACGCCGCCGCACCGGACCTGGCGGGCGGGGACGCTTACGTACACTTCGGCCGGGATTGTCGGATTATTCTGCTGGCTTCTCTGGGGCGATTTCGCCTGGGCGCTCAAGGAGCGTTCGGTCGGGTATGTCGCCCAGCTGATGGTCAAGAGTTTCGAGATCACCGACTTCGGCTATACCGTGCTGATGGTCTCGGTGCCGTGTCTCTCCAACCTCTTCCTGATGCCGGTGATCAGTTTCCGCTCCGACCGCCACCGCGGCAAATACGGGCGGCGGATTCCGTATCTCGCGATGTTCACCCCGCTGGTGGTGATCGGGCTGATCGGGCTCGGGCTCGCGCCGATGCTCGGCAAAATCGTCCACCAATGGATCGGACCGGACAAGATCGCGCTTAACATGGTTTCGCTGATCGTCTTCGGCTTCTTCTGGATCATCCTTGACATCGGGACGTCGCTCACCAACGCCATTTTTGTGGCGCTCGCCAACGACGTGGTGCCGCCGCAGCTGATCGGGCGCTTCCTCGCCCTTTTCCGCATGGTGAGTTTGTGCTGCGCGGTTTTCTTCAGCTACCATCTGCTCGGCATCGCCGAAGTTTACGGAAGTTATATTTTTATCGCCCTCGGTATTTTCTACTTCGTCGGCCTCTACTCGGTCTGTCTCAAGGTCAAGGAAGGCGAATATCCCCCGCCGGATACCGAGGGAACGGACCGTCCGAAGGATTTCTTCAGCGCCGCCAAAGTTTATTTCGGTGAATGTTTCTCCGATCCCTACTACCGCTGGGTGATCATCGCCCAGACCTGTTGCATGCAGTCGATGCTGCCGATCAATATTTTTGCGATCTTCTACGCCAAAAGCCTCAACCTCAATATGGATCTCTTCGGCAAAATCAGCGCCGCAACCTTTCTGGTGGCGGTTCTTTCGAGCTTCTTTCTCGGGTTGCTTTCGGACAAGTTCCATCCGGTGCGGACCGGGATGGTGGCGATGGCGCTGATGCTCTCGGTGCAATTGAGCGCCTGCTTCCTGATCCATGACGTCAGGAGCTTCCTCATCGTCTACTTCATCCACGAAATTCTGGCGATGAGTTTCAACACCTTGACCGCGTCCTACGCGCCGCGACTCTTTCCCAAGGTGCTTTACGCCCAGTTCAACTCGGCGTTGCAGATGTTGCTCGCGATCACCTCGCTCGTCATCGCCCCCGTCGGCGGGTTCATTCTCGACCGCACCGGCAACAATTATGCCCTGACCTTCCTGATGGGCGGGATCATCGGCGCCGCCGGGCTTCTGTCGCTGGTAATGGTGTTCCGCGGCTACCTCAAATACGGCGGCGACGCCAACTATCAGCCGCCGCTGCCTGCCGTATGGCACAGGCGCGGCGCAGAAGCCGGCGAGGTGTGCAAATGAACGGCAAAGAACGGGTCAAGCTGGCGATGGATTTTCGCGAATCCGACCGGATTCCGACCGGTGAATTCGCGATCGATTACGAAATGGTTTCAAAAATTGTCGGCAAACCGAGTTTGTATCGCGGACGGTTCCTTGAAGACCAGGCGCTGGCGGAAGGGCGCTGGGCTGAACTTGCTGAAGATTACGTCGAAGATTACAGCCGGGTCATCGAATTTTTTGACTGGGATCTGGTGGTGGTGACTTTGTTGCCGTCGCGGCATGGCCAATATCGGCCGTGGCTCAAATGCCCGGAGGAGGGCGAGGAAGTATATACCCGCGGCGATGGCGTGCTCTACTGCCGGACTCCGCAGAACTGGATGATCCGTTTTCGTGACGACCGCCCGGTCAAAGGAACGCCGCTGCCGACGGAGTCCGAACTCGCCTGCGATCTTCCGGTAGTGATGCCTGACGATTCGTGCCTGATGCAGATCGAAAAAATCACCGGGCGTTTCGGCCGCGATCATCATATCGCCTTGCGCATTCCGGTCGGTTTTGATTACCCGATGTTCGGGGCGAATGAAGAAGAGGGGTTCGAAAATCTGCTGCTTGAAGAGGACATCATCGGCCGCTGGATCGAGCGCGACCGCAAAATGCGGGTTGCTTACCTTAAAATGATGCTTGACCGTTTTCCCGATGTCGACTCGATTCTGGTTGGCGTCGACTATGGTTGCAACACCGGTCCGCTGATTTCACCGGCGTTGTTCCGCCGCTGGATCATGCCGGGCTGGTGTGAGGTTGCGTCCGAAGTGCATCGCCGCGGCAAAAAATTGATTCTTCACTCCTGCGGAAACAACTGGCTGCTGCTTGACATGTTCGTCGAGTCGGGAATCGACGTCTATCAGTCGATTCAGATTTCGGCCGGGATGGATATGGGCGAACTCAAACGTCGTTACGGCGGAAAATTGACGCTTTGGGGCGGCGCCGGAATGGAGCAACTGATCGGCGGCACCCCGGAAAGTTGCCGCGAAGAGATTCTCCGTTCGATTCGTGCCGCCGCCGCCGGTGGCGGTTTCATCGCGGGTGCTTCGCACTCGGTCGGCGTCGGCGTCAAATTCGCCAACTATCAGGCGATGCTTGACGCCGTCCGCCATCCCGGAGCTATTCCACGGTGACGCTTTTGGCCAGATTCTTCGGCTGGTCGATTTCGCAGCCGCGCTCGCGGGCAAAGAAGTAGGCAAAGAGCTGGAGCGCCACCACCGTGGTCAGCGGCGCCGTCCAGCGGCTGCCGGCCGGCACCCGGATCACGTCGGCGGTCAGGGCGGCGACGTCCGGATCGTCGCCGGTGGTCACCGCGATCACCGGCGAACGGCGGGCGACGCATTCCTGAATGTTGCCGAGAAGCTTGTCCCGGCCGGGAATGGCGTTGGCGAGGGCGATCACCGGGACGTGACTGTCCAGCAGCGCGATCGGGCCGTGTTTGAGCTCGGCGGCGTGATAGCCCTCGGCGTGGACGTAACTGATCTCCTTGAGCTTCAGCGCCCCTTCAAGCGCGACCGGATAGAGTACGCCGCGGCCGATGAAAAAGAAATCCTGAAGCTTGGCGTACTTTTTGGCAATCCGCTCGATCGCATCGGATTCGGCGATCACCTGTTTGATCAACTCGGGGAGTGATTCGAGCTCGTCAAGGAGTTTCAGCCCGTCCTCAAAGCTCAAACGCCGGTTGCGGCCGAGGTGGAGCGCAAGCATCAGCAGCGCCGCCACCTGACAGCTGAAGCCCTTGGTCGAGGCCACGCTGATTTCGGGCCCGGCGTGCAAGTAGATGCCGCGTCCGGCTTCGCGGGCGATGGTCGAGCCGACCACGTTGGCGATTGCCGCCACCGTCGCGCCCTTGTTGAGGGCCTCGCGCACCGCGGCGAGGGTGTCGGCGGTTTCGCCCGACTGGCTGATCGGCAGAACCAGCGTATTCGATTCGAGGATCGGGTTGCGGTAGCGGAATTCGGCCGCCTGTTCGACTTCGGTCGGAATCCCGGCGATGTCTTCAAAAAAGTATTCCCCGATCAATCCGGCGTGAAGACTGCTGCCGCAGGCCGCGATGATGATGCGCCCGAACTGGGCGAGTTCGCGGGGCGGGAGGTTGAGGCCGCTTAAAATCACATTTGCCCCCCGCCGGTCGAGGCGGCCGCGCAAGGTGTTGGCGACGGCCTCGGGCTGTTCGTGGATTTCCTTGAGCATGTAGTGGTCGAAGCCGCCTTTGCCGGCGGCGGCGACGTCCCAGGTGATGCGGGATATTTCGCGCTCGACCGGGAGGTTCTGCCAGTCGCGCACTTCGAGTTTGGCCGGGGTCAGCACCGCGAGTTCGCCGTCCTGGAGGTAAATTACGTTGCGGGTGTGGGCGACCAGCGCGGTGACGTCGCTTGCCACCATGTTGGCGCCGTGGCCGACGCCGAGGACGATCGGACTGCCGTTGCGGACGCAGACGATCATTTCGGGGTGGTACTCCGAAATCACCGCGATGCCGTAGGTGCCGTGCAACTGCCGGATCGCCGCCGCCACCGCCTGCGCGAGGTCGCCGTCGTAACACCCGGCGACCAGATGGGCGATCACTTCACTGTCGGTGTCGGAGGCAAAGGGAATGCCGGTTCCCTCGAGTTTGCGGCGCAGTTCCCCATAATTCTCGATGATGCCGTTATGCACCACCGCGAATTTCCCGCTCCGGTCGAGATGAGGATGGGCGTTTTTTTCGAGCGGCGCGCCGTGGGTGGCCCAGCGGGTGTGGGCGATGCCGGTGAAGCCGTGTAAATCCCCGGTTTTTTCGGCGAGATTGGCCACTTTGCCCACCGACCGCACGGTTTTGAGTCCGCCGTCGACCACGCTCAGCCCGGCGGAGTCGTAGCCCCGGTATTCGAGATGGCGCAAGCCGGCCAGCAAAATTTCCACCGCATTTTCATGCCCGACAAATCCGACGATTCCACACATTTTTCTCACCCTTTTTAAAACACAAATAAAAAGCCTTACCCATTAAAGCTTTACGACAAAACATCTACTATAGCACCGGCAGGGTTGAAATGCCAGCGAAGAAGGGTGGCAAGGATAAAAAAATCCGGTTGGGAAGACCGGACGCAAAGACTTGGAATTGATTCAGCGGCGGCGGAAAAAGGCGACGCAGTGGCTCTTTTGCCAGCCGTGCTTGCGGTAAAAGGCCATCGCGGCGCGGTTCTGGTCGTCGCAGTAGAGCCGCATGCGGACCGCACCGCGCTGATAGCACCATTCCTCGGCCAAAGCGAGCAATTTCTCGCCGATGCCGAGCCGCCGGAAATCGGGGTGGACGACGATGTCGTCGATATCGCCCGACCAGCCGCCCTCGGCCGTGGAGATGCCGAGCGAAGCGATCACCACCCCGGCGCAGCGGCCGCCGCTTTCGGCGAGGTAGATGATCCCTTTGCCGGTTTCGAGGAAGAGCGTGAGGGCCCGGTGCTGTTTCACCGGATCCGGCGCGAAGTCCTGTTCGTCGGCGAAAAGCATTCCGAGCAATCCGGAAATCGCCGGGATATCGTCAGGCCCGGCGGGGCGAAAGGTCAAATCGGGGCCGCTCATTAGTAGATCTCATACTGATTCGCTCACATTCATAGCTCATCGCTTGTTCTTTCGAGCCGATTTTTGCCGTAAATCCTCGTCCGATACTCTGTATCGGCCTGCGGCTTACAACAAAAATCCATCTCGAAAGCTTCAAGCGATTTGAGCTGTGACTGATCGCTCATCAGTATCAGTTGAGAAAATCGTTGAGTTCGGCTACGCAGAAGAGATTGTTGTACTCTTTGCTTTCGATATTCTTGGTCAGCACAATCACCTTGTCCTCGCCGCTGAAACCGGCCTGTGCGACCAGGGTTTCGGCGGTGATTTTCTGGAGTTCCTGAAGATTTTCGATGAATGTCTGGTGCATCGGAATGACGCCGTAGGTGAGCGAAAGCTGGCGGACCACCGTCGGCCGGTAGCTGAACGTGTAGATCGGCAGCTTCGGCCGCAGCGCCGAACAAAGGCGCGGGGTGTCGCCGCTTGAGCTGTTGCAGATGATCGATCGGATCGGCAGTTCATTGGCGGCGTCGACCGCGGCGTGAACCATGAAGCGGTGGATGTCGTCGCGCCCGGCTTCGGAGATGTCGGTGACTTTGGTGAAATAGGTCTGGGGGGATTTTTCGGTCACTTCGAGAATCCGGCGCATCATCGAGACCGCTTCGACAGGGTATTTGCCCTGGGCGGTTTCGCCGCTCAGCATCACCGCGTCGGTGCCGTCGTAGACCGCGTTGGCGACATCGTTGACTTCGGCCCGGGTCGGCAGCGGAAATTCTTCCATGCGCTGCAGCATCTGGGTTGCGGTGATCACCGGTTTGCCGCGCCGGACACAGGCCCGGATCATCGCTTTTTGGGTCAGCGGCACTTCCTCGAGCGGAATTTCGATGCCGAGGTCGCCGCGGGCGACCATCACGCCGTCGGCGACATCGAGGATTTCCTCGAGGTGATCAACGCCCTGGCGGTTTTCGATTTTGGCGATGATTTTGATCGGGCTGTCGCTGGTTTCGAGGATGCTTTTGACCGCCATTACGTCGTTGGCGCCGCGGACAAAGGAGTGGGCGATGAAGTCAAGTCCATTGCGGATTGCGTAATCGATGAAGTCGCGGTCCTTCATCGTCAGCGCCGGGGTTTTCAGCTCGGCATCGGGGACGTTGACCGACTTGCGGTTCTTGATGACGCCGTCGCAGAGGGCTTCGCTGGAGAGGGTTTTGGGATTCTTGCGCAGCACCCGGAGCGCCATTTCGCCGTCGTCGAAAACGATCCGCTGGCCGACTTTCACTTCGGCCGCGAATTTGGGATAGTTGACCTGGATTGCTTCACTCTGCGGCACGGTTTCGCCGGTCACTTCAATCTGGTCGCCCTTGGCGAGGGTGACCGGATTTTCGATGTTGGCGGTGCGGATGTTCGGGCCCTTGGTATCGACCATGATGGCGAGCTTGTCGGAGACTTCGCGGACGATTTTGACCAGCCGGTCCATGTCTTCGATGGTGGTGTGGGCGCTGTTGATCCGGACCACATCCATGCCGTTGCGATAGAGCTCATCGATGAGTTGAACGGTGGCGGTGGTGGCGTTGATGGTGGCGACGATTTTGGTCTGTTTCATAGGTGGTATATCTCCGGGGACAAGTTTCTATTTATAGCCAATTTCAAAACTCTCTGCGGCGCTGAAAAATGCTCACCGTGTCCGGCTTATCCGACCTTTCGGGCTTTACCGCTGAGGGTAAAGCCGCTCAATGCCGGACGGCGTCGGCCATCGGCGATCATCTTTTCATCATCCGCAAATACTTTTGAAATCGGCTTACTATAAAGCGCGATAAGCGAAAAAACAACTGTTATTCGGCTCGAACCTGACCGATATCGGCGGCATCGGCGAAAACCATCGCCAGCCGGTCGAGGCCGAGGGCGCAACCCGAGCATTGCGGCAACCCCGCCTTCAGCGCGGCGAAGAAATCGTTGGCAACCGGGTACGAGAGCATGCCGCGTGCGGCGCGGAAACGTTGAGTCGCATCAAAGCGCGCCCGCTGTTCGGCCGGATCGAGCAATTCGCCGTAGGCATTGGCGAGCTCAAGCCCGCCGATGTAGAGTTCCCAGCGTTCGGCGATCCGGGGGTTTTCCGGTGACAGCCGGGCCAGCGAGGCGCGGTTGGCGGGGTAATCGGTGAGGATGGCGAGGCGGTCGAGTCCGAGTCGCGGCTCGATTCTGGTCACCATGAGTTCGTCAAAGAGATCGCGCTTGTCGGCCTCCTCCATCGAAATTTCGCAGTAACGGCAAAAGGCGTCTTCGACGGTGATCACTTCGGGCTCGGCGGCGAAGTCCACCATCCGGCCGCGAAACGGCGTTTCGGGTTTGCCGTTGAGCCTGATTGCGGCGTCGCGGATCAGTGCGCAACTGAAGTCGGCAAGCGCGCGGTAGTCGAGCCCGGCGGCGTAAAATTCGAGCATGGTGAACTCTTCGCGGTGCCGCGAACCGTGTTCGCCCGAGCGGAAGCAGCGGCCGATCTGGTAAATCCTTCCGTACCCCGCCGCGAGCATGATCTTCATCGCGATTTCGGGGCTGGCGCGGAGGAATTTGGTTCCCGCCGGAATCGACTCGATGTACTCCTCGGGGGCGGGGGCTTCGATCATCAAATCGGTTTCGACCTCAAGGAACCCGGCCGCGTCGAAGCTCCGGCGCAAGGAAGCAAAAAGCGCGGCACGCTTTTCGAGAGCGCCGCGCTTTTTACGGATGGAATCAAGTTCCACGGCGGGACTTCAGCCTTTGCTGACCCGTTCGGCGTATAAACCGGTGCGGGTGTCGATTTTAACGGTGTCGCCGACATTGATGAACAGCGGCACCTGGATTTCATAGCCGTTGTCGATCTTGGCGGGTTTGAGCACGTTGGTGGCGGTATCGCCGCGGGCGCCGGGCTCGGTTTCGGTGATCACTTTTTCGATGAAGGTGGGGAGGGTGATTTCAATCGGCGCGCCGTTGAAGAGGACGAATTTGCAGAGGCTGTTTTCGATCAGGAAGTAAACCTGGTTGCCGAGAACTTCCGCCGAAACGCCCATTTCCTCAAAAGTTTCGACATCGCTGAAAATGTAGTGGTGACCGTCGTTGTACGAGTAGTACATTTCGCGTTCTTCGAGATTCGGCTTGTCGATTTTGTCGGTCGGACGGTAGGTCTTTTCCATGCCGGAGCCGGTGACCAGGTTCTTCATCCGGCAGCGATAGAGCGCGGTGCCTTTGCCGGGTTTGCAGAAGTCAAACTCGGTAATCTGCCACGGCATCCCGTCGATTTCAATCTTCAGGCCTTTCTTGAGGTCCGACGCACTGTACATAAACAACTCCTTTTGACGATTTTTGCAATTTTATCGGACTAATATACATGCGAATTTGCTTTATTGCAAGGTCGCGGCTTGAATTTTCTTCGCCAACTCTGTATATTGTGCGGCAAAGATATCATTTCAGGAGGTTTTTTTTATGGATCACAAGCACGAACACGGCCGGCCGACTTTTTCCGACAACCATGAATTCATGGGGGCCGACCTGTGGCGGACTTTCCGGATCATGGGTGAATTCATCGACTCCTTTGAGGAGCTCAATTCGCTGGACACGCGGATGGTCGCGGTCTTCGGCTCGGCCCGGACCGCTCCCGAAAATCCCTGCGCGGTCGAGGCCA
>JBFWIO010000089.1:0-9584 GCA_050255955.1 Victivallaceae bacterium | reverse complement strand
CCGTGGAACTGCTTCTGGTAAGTCGGGAAATAAGTCATATAGCGGTTGAGCGGGAGATCGGCAAAGAAAATATGGCAGAGCACCCCCAGCACCGCCGCCGCGGCAACGAGTTGCCGCCACGCGACCGGCCGCCGCCGGAGTTGCCAACGCAGTGTCCGGAGCCCGAAGAGCGCGACCACCGGCGTGACCCCGAGCAACGCCGATCCGTAATGGCTGATCAGCAGAATCTGGTGCGGCGAGTCGGAGACCAGCTGGATGCCGAGGGTGGGGAGCCAAAAGAGAAGCAGCATCCGCCACGCGCCTGACGGCAGAAACGCGAACGGCAAGAGCACGCTCAAAGCCACCATCGGTACGTTCGGCCGCAAGACCCGGCTGAGGATGGTCCAGCTATTGCGGAACGTCTCAGCGGCGTCCACCCCCAGTACCGGGTAGCGCCCGTAATGGATGTAGGGCGAGCCGAGGATCACCGGGTAGTAGATTTTGAGCACAAAGAGCGTCCAGAAAAGCGCACCGGCAAGAAAGACCGCGCCGAATTTGCGCTCGTTGCGGACGGTGAGAAAATAGAGTCCCGCGCCGCCGAGGGCGATGACGAAGTCCTCTTTGATCACCGGCAGCATCAGCATAAGCACCGCGAAGAGCACCGGCCGGTGTTTCGCCCGGGCCAGAAAGGCGGCGAAAAGGAGCAATGGGAAGAGGCACTCGATGTGAAAGTCGAAGAGCACCAGCCGCGAATAGTATGGATTGAGCAAATAAAGCGCGGCAAGCACCAGCGGGACCGGTCCGGTGCGGAAGTAACAGCGGGCCAGCGCGTACAGGACCGGCGCCGCCGCCGCCATCGCCAGCGCCTGAAAAGCGACCAGCCAGTACGGCGTGTCGGCGATCAGATAAAAAGGCAGCAATAGCAGCGTCGGCAGCGAAAAATGGTCAAAAGGCCCCCGGAAATCCTGCATCAGGCCATGTCCCGAAGCGGCGTTGTGAAGCAGGGAATCGTAGATGCCGAAGTCCCAGAGGCCCATCTGGCAAGTTTCGAGCTTCCAAACCCCGAGCGCGAGATAGACTCCCGCGAAGAGAACGCTCATGGTCAGCATTGCATAAAAACACGCTTTCGGCCCCGGAGCGGGGAGCCGGAGCCGGCCGAGGCCGTAGCCGGCGCCGGCGGCGCCGAGCAGCAGCAACGCGGCAAGAGCGTAATAGTTCATGACTTGTTTTCTTTGGCCCGGCGCTTTTTGAAGTCCTCGTACTCGGCCAGGGTGCCGGGGTAGTCGATGATTTTGCCGTCGGCGATTTCGATGATCCGGGTCGCCAGCGAGCTGATGAATTCGCGGTCGTGGCTGACGAAAATAACGGTATTGTCAAACAGCGTCAGCGAATAGTTCAGTGCTTCGATCGACTCCAAATCGAGGTGGTTGGTGGGTTCGTCGAGGACCAGCACGTTGCCGGCTTCGAGCATCATACGGGCGAGGATCAGGCGTGCTTTTTCGCCGCCGGACAGGACCTTGATCACTTTGTATACTTCGTCGCCGCTGAACAGCATTTTGCCCATGAAAGAGCGCAGTTCGATCTCGTTGAGTCCTTCTTCAGGACTGAATTTGGACAGCCAGTCGATCGCCCGGTCATTCATGTCGAGCGCATCGGCGGAGTCCTGCGGGAAGTAGCTCAGTCTGATGGTGTCGCCATGCACCACCTCGCCGTCGCAGGGCTCGAGGTGTTTGATCAGGAGTTTCAGCAGCGTGCTTTTGCCGACGCCGTTGGTGCCGATGATGGCGATTTTCTCATTGTTGCCGATGGTGATGTTGACGTTTTCAAAGAGCGGCCGGTCGTAGATTTTGGTCAGTTTCTCGCCGAGGATCACTTTTTCGCCGAGCCGGATGGAGGGCTTGAAGCGGATGAACGGCGAAACCCGTGAACTCGGCTTGATTTCATCGAGCTGGATTTTTTCCAGTTCCTTCTGGCGCGAAGTCGCCTGGCGGGCCTTGGACGCGTTGGCGCTGAAGCGGTTGATAAAATTCTGGAGGTCGGCGATCCGCTCTTCTTTTTTCTGGTTTTCGCGGCGGGCGCGCTCCAGCGCGATCGCGCTGGCGGTCATGAAGTCGTCATAGTTGCCGGTGAAGAGGCGAATCTCCTGAAAGTCGAGGTCGGCGATGTTGGTGCAGACCTCGTTGAGGAAATAGCGGTTGTGGGAGATCACGATGACCGTGCCCTCATGTCCTTTGAGGAATTCGCAGAGCCAGTCGATGCTGCTGATATCGAGATGGTTGGTCGGTTCGTCAAGCAGCAGCACGTCGGGGTTGAAAAAGAGCACCTGGGCCAGCAGCACCCGGAGCTTGAAGCCGCCGGTCAACGTTGACATCGGCAACTGGTGTTTGTCTTCGGAAATGCCGAGCCCGACCAGCAGCTTGGCGGCGTCGGCCTCCATGGTGTAGCCGCCGGCATCGGCAAAAAGCGACTCGATGTCGTTGGCGCGTTCCTCCTCTTCGGCGGTCAGGTCGACGCCGGAGTAGAGGTAATCGCGATCCTTGTGGATCGCCCACAGTTTCTCGTGGCCCATGCAGACGGTGTCGAGGATGGTTTCGTCCTCGTACCGGTAATGATCCTGCTTGAGATAGCCGAGCTGACAATCCCGGTCGATCGCGACTTCGCCGGTAGTGGCGTCCTGGAGTCCGGCGAGGATTTTCATAAAGGTCGATTTGCCGGAGCCATTGGCCCCGATCAGCCCGTAACGGGCTCCGGGCTTGAATTTGACCGAGACGTTTTCAAAAAGCGTCTGCTGACCGAACTTCATCGAAACATTTGCGGCGGAGATCATCAAAAGGTCCTTCAAGTTAGGATGGTAATATTTATACAGTTGTACTATAGCACCAAATCGCAAATTTTCAATCCCCGGAGCCCCTTGAGTTTGCAAAACCGCATGGCAAATGATATATTCCCTGTCATGACTAAAAACTCGGAAAAGACCTGGTTCTCCGGGCTCGGACGGGAAGCCGCATCAATTCCGCTTCCGGAACGTCTGGTGCTGACTGCCGTCATCCTCGGCGGCGTTTTTTTGCGTGTCCGGCAGTGGCAGTGCTTTGAATTCAAGGATGATCAGGCGCGGACGGTGCTGGACAGTATTTGCGCTCTCCGCGAAGGGTTTATGATTCCCCACGGCGCGATTTCGAGTTTCGGCTTGCCGCTGCCGTCCCACGGCAATATCCTGCTCGGGGTTTTTTGCATCTTCGACACTTCGACTTTCTTTTTTGCCGGACTCTTCCTCGCGGTATCGCTGCTGACGCTGCCGGTCTGCTTCTGGATTTGCCGCCGGCTCTACGACCCCGCGACCGCGCTCCGGGCGACCGCGTTTCTCGCCGCGACGCCGGTGATGGTCTGGAACTCTTCCAATGTCTGGGGGCCCAATTTTCTGCCGCTTTTTACGTTGATCTTTCTCTACGGGACAATCCGTTATCTGGAGACCGGACGCGAGCGGTTGTGGGTGCTGGCGGCGACGGCGGGTTTTTTCGGCTTCGTGATGTGGCACCTGAGCTCCGGGTTCCTCGCGCCGGTATTGTTTTGGGCGGCCTGGCGGCGAAAACTCCGTTGGCGGACCTTTTTCGCCACTTCGGCGGCGGCGCTGCTGCTGCTGTTGCCGTGGTTGTGGTTCCTTGCTTTCCGGTGGGACCGGCAGATGGCGTTTCTGGTGCATGAACAGGGAAGCAAAGTCACCGCATTTGTCCGCGAAATGCTTTATCTCGGCAATGCGGGGTTCTTCCATAATTACTTCCCGTCCGGGGCGTATCTTGTTGAATTCGGTAACCGGACGGCGGCGGCGATTGCGGTCGGGTCGGGGGTGCTCTTCGGCTGGGTCGGGGTCGGACTCTATTGCCGGAAACGCCGCTGGGCCGACCGGGATATTGTGCTTGCCGCGGTCGCGCTCGGACTTCCGGTGCTGTTTCTCCTGCTCGGCATCCGCATTTATTACCACTATTTGCAAGTCTCGCTGATCCCCTTTATCCTGATGGCGGTCGGCGGTTACGCCGGACTGCGTGCGGGGGTAAGGGCGGCGCTTTTCGGGTTGGTTTTCGGTTCCTTTTTGCTCCTGACATCCTTGATGCAGACGAAAATGATCCGGGGGAACGGCCATTACGATGAATTCGGCCCCTCGGGGAATTATCTCGAATCGATCGCCGCCGGGCTCGACCGCGAGTTCGCCGGGCGGCCGTTGTCGCTCCAGGTGACTGCGCTTTCGCCGGAAGCGAAAAAGAAGCTCGACCCGATCGCGGTATTGTATATTTTTGACCGTCACATGCGGCCGGAGGGGGAAAAACGCTTGCTCGGGATCGGCTTCGATCCGGTCGAACAGCGGTATTTCCACTTGCTGCTGAAAGTGAAGTGAATCATGGGACGCCATACCGTGCCGGTGACCCGGCTGCTTGATTACATCGAAACGCGGATTCTCTCCGGCGAATACCCGCCGGGAACCATGCTCCCCTCGGTGCGGCGGATGGCGGCCAAATTCAAACTGAGCTACGGCACCGCCTACCGCGCCTTTACATCGCTTTGTGAATCGGGGGTGCTCGAACAGCGCTCCAACCTCGGCTTTTTCGTCACCTCGCACCGCCGCCCCGGCGGGGAGCGCCGGATCAAGGTTTTTATGGAACTGGCGGTCCAGCCCGACGTGTCGATGATGTACCATGCTTTGCTCGGAGCCCGCGACCTTGCCGAGGCTCACAATTTTCAGCTTGAACTGATGCCGGCCCATTGCTGCGCGGTGACTGTCGAAACCTTTCGTGAAGCTTCGCAAGACTGCGAGGGGATGCTGCTGTTGAGTGCTTATGACTGGTATCTCTCGCGCTTTGAAACCCGGGTGCCGACGGTGGGGGTGCTGATGCTCAACTCCTATCACGGGCTGATTTCGACGGTCAACATCGACCTGTTTGACGCGATCCGCTGGGCGGTCGATTATTTTCTCAATCATGCGACCGACGAGGTCAAAGTTTTCTCCAGCCCCAAGCCGATCTACCGTCAGCGCGCCCGGATGTTCCTCAACAGCTGGCGCGACGTCGGCGGCAAGGGCGAATTCATCGATTCGGACATGCCGCAGGACTATGATTTCAAATCCGGCTACGGCTATTTTTTTACCTCCGACGACTGGCTTAATACCGCGTCCAAATCGTATTTTGCGCGCACCGGCATGCGGTTGGAGCAAGCCTTTCCGACCCTCGGGATCGACGGCAAGCACGCGGTCAATCCGGACTTCCCGCCGTTTCCCACCGTCGGCGTTGACTGGCGGTTGATCGGGCGCATCGCGATGGAGGAGCTGCTGCGCCGGATCGCCCGGCCGGAAGCACCGACCCGGAATCTGACGGTCTGCGGCCGGTTGGAACTGCCGGAGCAACTGCCGTTCTGAATCATTTCCGATCACCATTTTTTTATGATATAACGTATTTTCTTTGAATAATTTAGTCATTTATGCAAAATGCTTGATTGCAATGCTTTTGGATCATGCAGATCACTTTGTCTTTCCGAATCCCCGCCGTCGCCTTGTTTTCCCCGCTGCTTTCCGGTATAATATGAGTGTGGAAAAAACAACCCGAAAGCGAGGAAAAGATGCTCAAATTGCGGAATTTTACGTTGATCGAACTCCTGGTCGTGATCGCCATCATCGCCATTCTGGCCTCGATGCTGCTGCCGGCCCTCAACAAAGCCCGGGACAAGGCGCACAACACCACTTGTTCCAACCAGATGCGCCAGCTCGGCACCTATGAATTGATGTACTCGTCCGATTCCGGCGACTTTCTGGTGCTGACCCGTAATCGCAAAGATTCTCATGACAGCTGGTTCGAGAAACTCGCCGCCTACGCCACCGGCACCAAGGACGCCACCTGGCAGAACGGCAACCGGCTGTTTTTCGAGCAGAAGCGCCGCGGCTGGTATTCGCAAGGCTACGCCCAGGTGCCGCTCTGCCCGTCGGTCAAGGACCCCAAAACCGATCTCAATTACACCACCATGCCCTACACCGGCAACGGTCGCGGCGGGTATGGACGCAACACCTATTTCGGCACCCGCGCCGACAACGGCATCGACTGGTATGCCGGTTCTGGCGGGCTGTATTCCCAGGTCCGGGCGGGTTCGGTCCGCAAGCCTTCGCGGACGGCGCTCCTGATGGAATCCTATATTTTCTACGTCGGTGCCGGCGGTTCGGAGTGGAAGTCCTACGTCCGGTTTCCGCACGACAATCAGATGAACGTCCTTGCCGCCGACGGCCACGTCGACAAACTGCGCGGCATTCAAACCGCAACCTGGGGCGGCACTGTCACGCCGTTCAACAGCCTGGATTTCCACTTCCGGCCCGATGCTCAGCTCGACAGCAACGGTTTGCCCACCGGGATGTGAGTAAGATTACGCTCCGGTTTTCCGGCGCTCTGCTCAATAGTGGCAGCGCCGGTTTTTTTTTCGGGCCTTGCTTTCTCGACCAATAGCACTTATAATAAGATTATACCAATACAGGAGAAACGGTGATGAAACTATTGACGGCGATATTGGCGGCGTTATGCCTCGCATGGAATGTCGGCGCGGCCGATGCGGTAATGTACTTCGACTTTGAAGCGCCTCCGGGAGTGCCGGGAAAAAATCTTTCTTCGAATGACGGAAACTCCTTTGGCCGTTTCCGCGAAAATACCAAAACCAAGCAGACCGCGCAAATCGCCGCCGACACCCCCGACGCGCTCAAAAGCCGTTCCCAAAGCTGCGCCGAAGTCAACCGCGGCCTGATCTGGCTCAAGCCCAACGGCAAGGCCCCCTATGAATTCGCCACCGGATTCACTTTCAATCTCTGGTTCAAGGCCGATGACGCGCCGGACAAAACGGTGTTTTTCGGGAGTTTCAACAAGAGCTGGCGGCTCGGTTACACCCCAAGCAACCAGCGTTTCTATTTTCAGAATCAGGCCAATGCCGAGCGGGAATACTCGACCCCGATACCGTTTCCGGCCGGGGCGTGGCACATGCTGACGGTGACCGGCAAGGACGGCGAAATCAACTTCTTCCTCGACGGCAAAGCGGCCGGGTCGCGCCGGCTCAAGCAGCCTTTTGCGGCCAGCCAGGAACTGTTTCTCGGCAACGGCGCCGCTTTTGACGACAGTTGCTTCGACGGCCGGATCGACGACGTCGCGCTCTACGACGCGATGCTGAATCAGGACGAAATCGCCAAACTTTTCACCGGAGCCCCGGTCACCGTCAAGCGGACGGCCCCGGCTTCGTCTGTCAACCGCGCTCCCGGTACGCTTGAGCGGATCAAAACTGAACCCTTCGGTCCCGACTTCAAACCCTATGCCGTGGTGCGCGAACTCGCGCTGGTCAAGGACGGCAAACCCGCCGCGGTAATCGTCAAGGCCGACGCCGGCGAGTTCGCCGGGCAGGAGGGCAAACTCCAGGACGCGCTGGAAGGTCGCTGGAAAGTCCGTTTCCCGGTGATGGGCGCCGCCGCCGCACTCAAGAGCGGGATGCCGCTGATCCTCTTCGGCCGCGCCAACAGCAATATGTTGCTCCGCCGCCTCGACGTTAACGGCTGTATCGAACACACCCAGAAAGGCTATGAAGTCCGGGTGATGCCGCAGGCGCTCGACTGGCCGTCCGGCGTGGTTTTCATCGGCGGCAAAGATGAGACCGCGATGCTCAAAGGGGTCGAGGTGCTGACCTCGAAGTTCGCCGATCCCGGCAAACTCGGCTTCTTTATCGAACTTGAGGATTTCCGCAACCACCGGGCCGATCCGGCCGCGGTCGGGAAGATGGTCGAAGCGATGACCGGTCATTATAAGAATCCCCCCGACTACATCCCCAACCAGTCGGCGATCCGGGTTTTTCGCGAGCCCTCGGCGTTATTCCGCCGCACCGGCGACCCCGCCTACGCCCGGGCGCTGGGCGATCAGTTGAAAATTTACCTCGACAACTACGACAAAGCGATCAACGCCCGCAACACTCCGCCGTCCTTTATGCTCCACGAAATGCCGTGGCTCTTTGCCCTGGTTGAAAACTCCCCGGCCTTTACCGATCAGGACCGCGCCCGTTTCGCCGAAGTGCTGCGCCGGGCCGCCGAACACTGCATGAACTACTGGGAAATGCGCGACCCGATGGCCAATTACGAGGCGGGCAAGACGGTTTACTACACCAATCACCCGATTTTCGCCTCGCGCTCGGTGTGGTTTGCGGGCAATTACCTGTGGACTCATTATCGCTACAAGCCCGCCGAATACTGGATGCGGGTCGCCGAGAATGCGCTGGCCGGGATCGCGCCCCATCCCCTCGGCCCGGAGGATTCGGCTTCGTACCAGTTCATCTGTTACCGGCTGTTCCTCACTTACGCGATCGGTTCGGGGAAATACGATGCCGCCTTTTTCAACTCCAAACCATTCCTCAACTATATTGAATACTGTAAAGCGCTGATGAGCCACCTCGGCGCGCCCGCCGGCTACGGCGACAACCCGGCGATGGGCAATCCCGGCGGCTTCCCGATCCTCGGCTACGCGGTCGATCTTTTTGCCGACCGCGAGGCGGAGAGTCTGCTCGCGTTGATCGGACGGGACGGCGGCAATCCGACCTACCGCTCAATGATCGAGAATATGGGAATCGACCTCGCCACTCCCCCGGCGATGAAGGATTCGACGGTCGGGCTCAAGGTCTATTTGCTCGACGAATTCCGGATGGATCTGCGCAAGACGCCGGAAAAGAACACCGACGCGATCGACAAGATCTATTTCCGCAGTTCGTGGCAGCCGGACGCCGGGTTCCTGGTGCTCTCCGGGATTTCCGCCGCGCCGCACGGACACCAGGGGGCGAACGGGATTTCGCTTTATTTGCGCGGCAGCCACTACTGGCTGGTCGAGGGCGACTACATCCGGTTGCAGCCGGAGGAGCACAACTCGATCGCGCTCCGGGTCAACGGCGAAGCGGTCAGGCCCGGCGAAAAGAGCCCGGACAGTCTGGCCCGGCTGCAATTCGCGGGCGAACTCCCGGACCGGTCGATGGCGCTCAGCGTATCCAAGGTTCCCGCTTACGGCAAGGCGGTCGACTGGCGGCGTATGATCGCCTGGGAAAAAGACGCCGGTTTCTGGGTGGTCGATGACCTTCAGGCGATCGCCGCCGCCGAAGTCGCCGCCGAAAACCGCTTCCGGTCGCTGGCCGACGCGATCGAAGTCAGCGGTCAGACCGTCGCCTTGACCCAGAAGCAATCCAAAATCGCCAACGATCCCGACCGCTTCTTCATCACCGAGGGCGCCGGGGCGGAACAGCGGCTGACAAGTCAGTTCGATGCCGGCCATAGCGGCAAGGACGGCTACTATCTCGGCCAGAAATTCGCTTCCCCGCTGACCCGGGTGATCAAACAGCGTCAGTCGGGATTGCTCAAAAAGGGCGATTCGCTCCGCTTCGCCAACTACCTCGGGCACGAGCCGGTTATGATGCGTGAACTCGCCCCGGGCGCTTATCTTGCGATGGCGGGCGGTTCCGATGGTCCGGTCCGGCTGGCTCTGACCGGCCCCTGCCGCGCCGCGGGCGTCGAATTCGACGGCGAGAGCTGCTTTGCGGGTCCCCGCTGACTGATCGCGGCCAAGGTC
>JBFWIO010000088.1:0-9599 GCA_050255955.1 Victivallaceae bacterium | reverse complement strand
TGACCGTACCGGTCTTTTCGGCTTTGATTTCGTTCATCACTTTCATCGCTTCGATGATGCCGATGACGGTGTCGCAATTGACTTTGTCGCCGACTTTGACGAACGGCGCGGCATCGGGCGACGCGGCACGGTAAAAGGTGCCGACCAGCGGTGAATCGATGGTCACGAGATTGGCGCCGGGCGCCGGAACCGCGGCCGGGGCGGCAACCGCCGGGGCGGCGGCAGGCGCCGGGACGGCGACAGGCGCGGCGACCGGAGCGGCCTGAACCATCACCGGGGCGGCGGCCGGACAGCCGCGCTTGATGCAGAGCTGGTAGGCTTCGGCTTCGATCTTGAACTCGGTCAAATCGTTTTCGCTCATCAATTTGACAATGGTCTTGATGTCTTCGATCTTCATCTTGTTGATCCCTTTTGGTTCAATTCCGGGAACCCCGGCGTGCCGTATTTCAGTTGCGGACCGCCGCTGTTGTTATGCTTTTTCATGCCGTCCGCGAAACCCCTCCGCGGCGGATAACGCTAAAAAATTGGATTATGCTTTGCCGAGCCGTTTGGCCAGGGCCGCGAGGGCAAGGCCGTAGCCTTCGCTGCCGAAGCCGGCGATCACGCCGCAGCAGACCGGGGAGACCAGCGAGTGCCGCCGGAACTCCTCACGGGCGTGAACGTTGCTCAAATGAACTTCGACCGCCGGAAGTTTGACCGCGCTCAATGCGTCGCGGATGGCCACGCTGGTGTGGGTGTAGGCGGCCGGATTGATGATGATTCCCGCGGTTCCGTCAAAAAGCGCTTCGCCGATCCGATCAACGATCGCGCCTTCGCAGTTGGACTGAAAGTCGATCAGCTCGACCCCCAGCTCATCAGCCAGAATGCGCAGCCGACCGACGATTTCCGGCAATGTTTCGCTGCCGTATATCTCCGGTTCACGCCGTCCGAGCAATTGCAGATTCGGACCGTTGATCAAAAGAATTTTCATCATGATGTTCTTACTATACACCCGATTTAATCATTTTTCAATAGCGGCACACCAAAACCGCCCGGAAGCGGGGTTCCGGGCGGTTCGATGAGGCACGATCACTGCGCCTTGGCCGGCAGCACGTGAACTTCAAGTTTCGGCGGCGGCTGAATTTCCAGGAGCTGTTTTTCGTCGAGCAGCGCGGGAGAGCCGCCGGGAACCGTGACCGCGACGGGATCAGCGGAACGCGGCTTGTCCGGCGACACAAAAACCAGCGCCAGCACCGTAATCAGCGCCACCAGCAAAAACAGCGCGATACCGATCACCAGCAGAATCCGCTTGAGCAAAATCGGATTTTCCTGACTGCTCTCCATATCGACCACCAGTTTGTCCGGATTTTCCGGCGGCTGCGATTCGATTTCAAGCCGCTGGCGCAATTCGGCGGTGAGCACTTCGGTGGAAGCTTCGTCGAGACGGTAAAAAGCGCACAGCATTTTGACGTACGCCAGCACGTAAACCGGCGGCGGCAGATCGCCGTAATCCTCGCGCTCAATCGCGTTGAGATACCCGGTCCCGATCCGGGTCTCCTGAGCGATCTGGTCGATGGTGAAACCGTTGCGGAGCCGCAGATCGCGCAAATATGCGCCGAAAGAGCCATTGGCCGGCGGAGGAGCGGGAATCGGCGCCCGCGCCCGGACCGGCGCTGCCGCGACCGGAGTGCGGACCGGAGATGGTTCGGAAACCGGTTCGGGAACCGGTTCCGAAACCGGCTCGGGAGACGAAACGGCAGCCGCTTCCGCCGGGACGGCTGGCATAAGCTCCTTTTCCGGCGGATCATCGTCGAACAATGGCAGTGTTTCTTTCATCGACTTCCTCACTCATTGGTAATGTCGTCAAATATCAATACTTCGCGCTTGCCGCCGCCGGTGGTCTGGGGGCCTACGATGCCGCGTTCTTCAAAAAGGTCAATCAGTTCGGCGGCCTTGTTGTATCCGATCCCCAGCCGGCGCTGGAGGTAGCTGGTGCTGGCTTTGCGTTCGAGAATGATGATTTCGAGGGCCTTGCGAACGTTCTCGCCGTCGCCCGGCCGGAGGTATTTCTTGAGCAGCGGCGCGATATCCTCATAGTCGCCGGCATCGGGTTCCTCGAAATCGTCAAACTCTTCGGAGTCCTCTTCGCCGGCCGCGCCTTCGCTCATCACCTCGGAATTGAAGTTCTGCGGGGCCTGATCGGAGACGAATTTGACCACTTTCTTGATGTCGTTGTCATCGACCATCGCGCCCTGGATACGGTCCGGACCGCCGATGCCGGGGGGGAGATAGAGCATATCGCCCTTGCCGAGCAAAGTCTCCGCCCCGGTCTGGTCGAGAATGACCTGACTGTCCACCCGCTTGCTGACGGTGAAGGCGATTTTGGTCGGCAGATTGGCGCGGATCACCCCGGTGACGATTTCGCGGCTCGGGCGCTGGGTGGCGATCACCATGTGGATGCCGGCGGCGCGGCCCTTCTGGGCGATCCGGGCAATTGAAGTTTCGACGTCCTTGCGCGCTTCGGTCATCATCAGGTCGGCGAGCTCGTCGACGATCACCACCAGGATCGGCAATTTGTCGGGAATCGGATTGCCGTCGGGCCCGATGACCGGCTGCGGCTCGGGCGGGCGCTGGTTGTAGCCGGTCAACGTTTTGACCCCGGCGGTAGCGAGAATACGGTAGCGCCGCTCCATCTCCTGAACCGCCCAGCGCAATGCGGTCGGCACTTTACGCGAATCGTTGACCACCGGAGTGATCAGATGGGGAAGCGTCTTGTAGTCTTCAAATTCGACGATCTTGGGGTCGACCAGGATCAACCGCAATTCGTCGGGCCGGAAGCGGAACAACAGACTCATGATCAAAGTATTCATGCAGACGCTCTTGCCGCTGCCGGTGGACCCGGCGATCAACAGGTGCGGCGCCTTGGCCAGATCGAGCACCATCGGCCGCCCGGCGACGTCGCGCCCGAGCACGATCGGAATCGCCGAACTGCCCTGAAGCCACGCCTCGGACTCCATGATCGAACGCATGAATACCGCTTCGGAGCGGCTGTTCGGCGCTTCCACCCCCACCGCCGGACGGCCGGGAATGGGGGCGAGGATGCGGACGCTTTTGGCCGAGAGGTTCATCGCGATGTTGTCGGCGAGCGCCGCGAATTTGCTGACATTGACCCCCGGCTCCAGCATGATTTCGTAGCGGGTCACCCGCGGTCCGGAAATGTGGCCGGCGACATGGCCCGCGACCTTGAAACTGTTCAGTGTCTGCTGGAGAATCTCTTTGTTGCGGTTGATCGATTCGAGGCTTTCACCGCCGGTTTCGGAACCGCGGCCAAGCATTGAGGCCGGAGGCAGCGTGTAGTTGCCGAGCAGCGATTTGCGGGCGGCTTCGCCCTTCTCGGTAATCCGGGTGTCGGGGGCGGCGTCGTTGGCGGCCGGATGCGGCGCGGCCGGGGGGACTTCGCGGCGCGCCGGCGCGGGAGCGGCTTTCGGCTCAGGAGCAAGTGCGGGAGCCGGAGCGGGAGTGGAAGCGGGGGCGAGCGGCAATTCCGGTTCGGCGGCGGCCGGGGCGACCGGCGGCGGCACATTTTCCGGCCCGGCGGCGTCTTCCGGCTGATTGCGGAACGCGGCCAGCGCGGCGCGGGCGTTGTCGAGGAAACGGCCGCGTCTGGGCGCCGCCTCTTCGGCCTCTTCCTCGTCGGGGATGGCTGCCGGAGCCGCGGTGCGGCGGGAGGGCGCGGCGGCGTCTTCCGGCCCGGATACCGTTCCGAAGTGGAGTTTGACGAACTGGTGGAAATCGGCGAAATAGATCATCACCACTCCGGCAAGACAGAATGTCCAGCCGACGATGGTGGTTCCCACCGGACCGATCAGCCGCCGGATAAAGCCCTCGGAAATGCCGAGCTCCTCAACCCGGGGCGCGGCGAAAATCTGGCCGATCACCCCGCCGGGAATCGCCTGCCGCGCCGCCGCCTCGCGACCGAGACCGAGCTTTTCGCAGATCGCGCCGAAAGCCTCCGGCGAAAGCGCCAGCAGCAGCAGCGAGCCGAATAGCGTCATCGCCGCGCCGCCGAGAAAACGCAGCCGGTTGGACGGCCCCGGCATGAAGGCGCGCAGAATGCCGAACCCGACCAGCGCCACCATGACGTAAGTCCCGAGTCCGCAACAGACAAAGAGAAAATAGGCCAGCGCCGCGCCGAGGTTGCCGATCCAATTGCGGGCGATGCTGTTGGTACCGCCGGCAATGACGTTGTAATCTTCAGGGGTGTAGGAAATTACCGAGAGCAGAAGCAGAACGGCAAAGGAAAAGTAGAATAAGTACCTGACCCGAAAGCCTCTTTCTTCGTTTTTTCCAGCCGAATGTTGATTTATTTGCGTTCTCGCCATGGAATTTTTCAAACTTCCGGTTACATTATCAATGGACTTCATAAGATAACTGTAAAATGACGCTTTTGCAAATTGATTTCGCGTCGAAATGGAGATTTTCAAGCGATGAAAGTGATCGACAAGGTGCTGATGGAAACCTTGATGTCCGAAGCGGAAAAAAGTCCGCGCCGGCGGGCTCATTATAATTTGCACGCCTCGCTTGAGGAGCCGTTTCACCGACTGCTGGTGGCCACCATGCCGGACACCGTGTTCCCGACCCACCGCCACGGCGGCGGCAAGTGGGAACTTCTGACCGTGCTGCGCGGCGAAATCGAAATCACCGTCTACGAACCCGACGGCAAGATCGTGCGCACCGTTTCCCTGACTCCCGGCGGCGATTCGGCGGCGATCGAGATTCCGGTCGGATATTTTCACAAAACCATCGTCAAAACACCGTCGATCTTTCTCGAAGTCAAGCCGGGCCCCTACGTCCCGGTCGGGCCGGAGGATATCGCCGAATTTGATCAATAACGCCGGCGCACGGCCGAACCAGGGGGGAGCGGACTAAATGCTGAATTTCTGTCGTTTGCTGTGGCTGCCGCTGCTGATCTTCCTCGCGGGTTGCGCCTCGGACATTCATCTGGCCAAGGGCGACGTGATGTCGTCACAGCTCAACTACATCCCGCTGGCGGAGAACCCGGACGACCTCGCGCTGGAGACCACCAATTATCTCAGGAGCACCCTCCTGATGGACGATTTCAAAGATTCCCCCGATCCGGTGATCGCCAGACTCCATGCCGAACTCAAGCGCACTCGCGACCGCAAAATCGTCGAAGTGCTGACCGACATCAACTATCATCTCGGCAAAAAGAGCTCGAATCCGGATCTCGCGGTGCGTTACTTCGTCAGCAGCGCGCTCTACGCGTACATGTACTTATTTGACGGCGAACTCCATCCAAAGGAGATTGAGCGCTTCGACCCGATGAATTTCGTGATGTCGCGCTATTACAACAACTCGCTGGTGCGCATTTTCCTCTATTTGCAGGACAAAAAACTCCTTGGCAAGTCGTCCTTTGCGCTGACCGACACGCTTGGTCGCCGGGTGCTCTTTGAGACGCCGCTCTACCCGATGGCGGCGGCGGCGAACCCGGACAACCACCTTTATCTGTGTTCCGCATTTGTCCCCAAAAACGCGCTTCAGCTCAGCCGCAAATTCGGCATCGGGGTGCCGCTGATCGTCGAAATCGGCAAGACCACCACCGACGTCGAGCCGATGCGCTCCTTTGCCGGGCAGACGTATCCATGTACATTCATCGTCCGTTTCAAGGGTTTGGCCGACGGTTCGTTCCAGGCGACGCCGGAGTTTCTCGATCCCCACCGGACCGACGACGTGGCGATCAATCCCGCCAATCCGGCGGTGCCGGTCGAGCAGGACTTCACCACCCCGCTGGTCTATCTGATGAAACCGCGCAGTCTTTTTGAAAACATCGCCTACATGGTCAACGCCGACAAGATGAGTTCGATGGAGGGCCTCTTTGAACTCACGCCTTACGATCCCGACAAAATTCCGGTGCTGCTGGTGCACGGTCTGATGTCTCACCCCCGGACCTGGACGCAGCTGGTCAATTCGCTGTTGAGCGATCCGCGCATCCGCAAGCACTACCAGTTCTGGCTGTTCAGTTACTCGACCGGAAATCCGATCTTCTTCTCCGCCCGCAAACTGCGGCTCGCACTGCTCGAATGCCAGAAAAAGTTTGACCCCAAAGGCAAAAACAAAGCCTTTGAAGAGATGATCATCATCGGTCACAGCATGGGCGGACTGCTGACCCACGCGGTGGTCAGCGACTGCAACACCACCACCATCGACAAAATCGCCGGCAGACCCTATCAGGAGTTCAAGGACAAACTGTCGCCTGACGAGCGCCGGATGCTGGAGGAAACCTTTAATTTCAAACAGCTTCCCTTTGTCAGCCGGGTGATTTTCATGGCCACTCCGCACCGCGGATCGCCGATGGCCCAGGCGTCGATCGCCCGGTTCGGGATATCGCTGATCCGGCTCCCCGCCGACATCGTCACGCTCAATACCACCCGCGAACGGCTGCGGCTGCCGCTGCCCCGGACCGGCATTACCGGGATCGACAACCTCAATCCGGAGAGCCCGGCGCTCTGCGAACTTGCCACCTTTCCGGTGCCGCCGCCGCGCCGCTACCACTCGATCATCGGCAACGAGGACGCCGCCGGCGTGCCCGGCGGCACCGACGGGATCGTACCCTACACGAGTTCCCACCTCGACGGCGCGGTCAGCGAACTGGTAGTCAAGTCCGGCCACAACGTCCAGGAGAGCGCGGTGGCAATCAGCGAAGTCCACCGGATTCTGCTGGAACACCTGATCGAACTAAAACTCCTGCCGCCGAAAAACTGATCCGCGTCCAGCGCACCACCGGGCTCAACTGCTCTTTTGCGCGCTCCTGATGGATTTACCTCTTTTTTTCATTTTTTTTCGTTTCCTGCTTGTTTTTTTGTTTTAACTGTTGTATAATTGTTTACAGTTTAAAAAGTGTTTAGGAGCATTTGAACGATGGCAAAGCATGACCGGCAACGACTGATGACCCATATCCGGGCGATGATCGGCTGCGGCACGTTCCGTCCCGGCGATAAACTGCCGTCGCTGCGGGCGCTGGCGGAGCAGTTCGGCATGACCGTTTCCACCGCGCGCAACGCCTTGCTTGAACTCGAGCAGGACGGTCTGGTGAACATGCGCCAGGGCGACGGCAACTACGTCGGCAATGGCGGACACAAGGAAGCCGCGCCGCCGAAGTGGAAAATCGCGGTGTTCACCGAAAACGTCAACGCACTCGAACCAACTCACACCTACGGGGCGCACGCACTGCTCGGGCTCCAGGAGCGGGCGGCGGAGTGCGATTGCCGGATCGAGATTTTCTTCAGCGACTTTTATCACCGTCATCAGCCGCTTCGCATCAGCAAGGATGAGATCGCCGGCAAGGACGCGATGATCTTCCTCGGCGTGTACGACTGGAATCCGCTCGAACTCCCGCCCGGCATTCCCGGCGTCGGATTGCTGATGGGAGAAATGTACGCAGGGCAACTGTCCAATGTCGGACTCGATTACTTCGTCTCCGCCGAGCTGGCCTGTCGTTACTTCCGCGAACGCAACCGTTCCCGGGTCAAGTGTTTTTACTTCGACTTCGGCTCCGCCCGCAACCTCTTTCACGTTTTTCGGGAAGAATTCAGACCGTACGGCGTTTGCGAAGGAGTGGTGATGGCCGACAATCACCCGGCATTGGAAAATTTTGCCGATCCCGATTGCGGTTATCTTATCCTGAGCGGCACCGTAAGCCATATCGTCCAGCAGGCCTACCGGGCGAAACACGGCCGGATCATGACCGGCGAACGCACTTTGCTCAGCGTCGACGGGAAATCCCGGTATCTCCCCGATTTTGAACCGATCGCCAACATCGGCATCGACTGGCGTCAGGCCGGACGGACGCTGCTCGACGAAGCGATTTTCCGGATCACCAATCCGACGGTTCCGGGGCGGCGAATTTTCATGCTTCCCGATTTGCAGGATATCAAAGAACAAGGAGAGAACCAATGAAGAAGCCGTTCACGCTGATCGAACTGCTGGTGGTCATCGCGATCATCGCCATCCTCGCCTCGATGCTGTTGCCGTCGCTTAACAAGGCGCGCGCCAAAGCCCAGTCGGCCAGCTGCGTCAATATCGAGAAGCAGCTCTCGATGTTCAATGCGCTCTACGCTCAGGATTACGATGACTTCGGCGTTCCCGCCCAATGGTTTTCCCATCCGTTGCGGGGCAGCTTCTGGACCGGCCAGCTCCAGCCCTACAGCCCTGGATTCTTTGACCGCAAAGCCAGCACCTCGACCCAGGCCGCGGTGCCGCTCTGTCCCGGAGCCCAGACCGAGGAGGGCATGATCGTCGCCAACAGCCTTCCCTACACCCCCAACTCCAGCGATCCCGAGGTCACCTACCGGATGGGAGGATATTTGCTCAACAGTTACAACGGCTACACCTCCGGCAGTGCGATCGACATGCCGATTTTCAAATTCGGCCGGATTCGCGACCCCGGGAAGAAAATGACCTTCATGGACGGTTATTATTACACCGCCAAACTCCACAACTGGACCAACGGCCCGACCTACTGGATCCCCGGCACGCCGCTGAGCTACATCGCCTGGGGCCGCCACGGCCAGATGGCGGTCAATACCGCCTACGCCGACGGCCATGTCGGCAGCCAGCCCTACGAAAACCCGTCCACGGTGGTCGCCACCGGCCCGAGTTATCGCAAAATCGAGAGTTATCTCTCCTACAACTACCGTTTCCGCTGAGTTCGGCGCGCGCCTTTTCGGCGGCCGGAGCAATCCGGCCGCCTTTTTTTTGTTTTTGCCGCAAAAGACTCCGGCGGAAAGTTGCAAACCGGAACTTGCAGTTTATATTAGTTTCGGACGTTCGGGTCTTTGTTCCATTGATCCGATGAACGCAACCCATCATTTTCCGTAAGTGAAAGGAAGAACGATGAAAAAAGCAATTGCGACGCTGATCGCCGCCGGAGCATTTATGATGCTCACCGGCTGCTCCTCGGTCCAAAGCGCCGGGACCAAAGATCTCAACAATCTCCCCCTGACCGATTCCGGGACCACGGTGGCTCACGTCAGCGGTCATGCCGCCGGGTTCTATTTCCTGTGGTTCCCGCTGCTTACCGGCTCGACTCAGACGCCGGGCAATATCACCTTCTGCGGCGAGGATTCCTGCAACGTCACCGCGGTCACCAAAATGGTCACCGCCAAGAGCAAATCGCTCGGCGGCGCCAAAACGGTTGACCTGGTGTCTTCCTCGGAAAGCACCCGGCTGTTGTTCCCGTTGCCGTTCCTCTTCGCCTGGAAGACCGCGACGGTTTCCGGCAACTCCATTCGCTGAACTCAATCCAGGAGAAAAAAACATGAAAAAGATAATTCTTCAGGCAATGATTCTCAGCGTCGGATTGTTGCTCGCCGGTTGCGCCTCCACCACGATGGTCAAGGATCCCGACCTCAACCGCCAGCCGATCGCCACCACCGGTACGACCGTGGCCCACGTCAACAGTCAGAACTGGGGCGTCTATCTCTTCTCGCTGCCGCTCTTTACCGGTTCGACCCAGTCTCCCGGCGACATTACGGCGTTCAAAGACACCGTCAACATCCCGTCGGTCGCCCCGATGATGACCAAAGAAGCAAAAGCCGCCG
>JBFWIO010000087.1:0-9661 GCA_050255955.1 Victivallaceae bacterium | reverse complement strand
AATGGTTGGGATAGTTGTGAATATGACGACGAGTAAAAACACGTGAGGCGCTTCACATAGAATATATCAAAATCACACGGAAGAGCCGATTCCAAAAGTATTTGCGGATGATGAAAAAATGATCGCCGATGGCCGGCGCCGTCCGGCATTGAGCGGCTTTATCCTCAGCGGTAAAGCCAGAAAGGTCGGACAAGCCGGACACAGCGGGCATCTTTCAGCGCCGCAGAGAGTTTTGAAATCGGCTCGGAAGTAAAGAAAAACTCTTTCCCGGGAAAATTTCGCAATAGAGCCATGTTGCTTGCCTCGCGACACTTCGCAACTTATCAATCTTTTTTCGCCCCGATCCGGTCTTACTCCAATATAGTTGCTCAATCCTTGCTCGGACGTCATCCCTCAATACATTTTCCACTTTTTTTTCAAATACCATTTGACACCTTATACTGTGCGGCGTATAGTATTGATCAAGAGGTCAAACTATGGATACTCAACTCAAACGCGGATTGCTGGAGGGGGCGGTGCTGGCGGCTTTGCGGCACGGCGACTCCTACGGCTATCAGATTGTCAAGGATGTTTCGCCGCATGTGGAAATCTCCGAGTCCACGCTGTACCCCATCCTGCGCCGGCTCGGCGCGGCGGGGCTGCTGGTCGCCTATGCCGAGGAACATCAGGGACGTTTGCGCAAATATTACCACCTGACCGAAAAGGGTCGCGAACGGGTCGCCGAACTCGCGGTCGAACTCCTTGAGGTCGAAAAGGCGATCAAATTTATCGCAGGAGCCGAACTATGACCAAACGAGAATTTCTGGACAAACTGCAGGCCCGTTTGGCCGGCCTGCCCCCGGAAGAATTCAATGCCACATTGGAATTCTTCAGCGAATCGATCGACGACCGGGTCGAAGAAGGCTTCTCCGAAGCCGAAGCGGTAGCCGGGCTCGGCGACCTCGACGCGCTCGTCGCCGACCAGATGCGCGGCGGCGGCAGAGCGGCGAAACGGCGCAAAAGCAAGCCGCCGATCCTGATCGGCACCGGCTGTCTCGCCGCGGTGATCGGTGCGCCGGTCCTGCTGGCGGTGCTGGCGATTCTGGCGCTGGTGTTTTTCTCCACCGCGTTTACGGTGGTGACTGCGTTTTTGCTGCTGCTGCCGGTGATTTTGGTGGCGGTGCCGGTGGGCGGGGTTTGGTACGGCCTGCGAAGCTGCAAGCTGAGATGGCGGGGATTCCATCCGATCTGGCGCGAAATTGATTTCGCCGGGCCGTTTGAGCGTATCGAGTTCCGCGACCACAATCTCCGGCTGCGGATCAAACCTTCGCCGGATCAGCGAATCCACTTTGAATACGCGGAGTGGGAGGACAAGCATTACCGCTTCGACGAGGCGGGAGGCATCCTTCGGATCGAAGCCCTTGAGCGGCGTTCCTTCAATCAGGATCACTTGCCGGAAGCGACCTTGAAACTCCCGGCTGACTGCCGGAGCGCACTTGATATCCGCGCCGACAACGGCAAAATCACGGCAACCGGCCTGAATCAGCTCGCGGACGCGGCATTTGAGCTTGACAACGGCAAGATCACGCTCGAAGACCTGACCGTCAACGGCCCGGTCGCCAGTCATGCCGCCAACGGCAAACTCGACTTCGTCCGGGTCCGCTGTGCCGAATTGACGGCGGGAGTCGCCAATGGCCAGGTGACGCTCGCCGACGTGGCGACTTCCGGCCCGGCCGCGGTCAAGCTCGGCAACGGCAAACTCAAGCTGGAGGACTTCGCTCCCGCCGCCGCGGCCACCCTCACCGTCGAAATCGGCCAGCTCACGGGCACGTTGCGAAAACCCGACCTCATCCCCCTCCCCCCGGAAATCACCCATTCGGGCATCTGGGGCACCCCGCCCAACGAGCTCAAAATCAAACTTCGGCTGGGTCAACTCAAAGTAAGGACGACCGAGAAATAGCCTTGAATGGCATTTTGATCTTGAGATCTCCGCCCCGCATGATTGCATTCGCGATTATGCGGGGTATATTGTTTTCCAAAATCAACTTGCCGAGGGAAAATATGTCATTTGCCGGGATTTTGCGGATCGGGGCGGCGGCGCTGTTGCTCGGGGCGGCGGGGTGCGCGACCAAGTACTATGCGGTCGGGGATTCGGCCAAGGGGGATGGCGGGGTTTATTGTTATGCCGTCGGCGAGGATCAGCCGGCGGTGTTTTCGCCGGTCGGGACGCTTAATTATCTCATTGCCGGGCCGTGCCGGGATTTGTTTTACGGGACCGTCCGGGATTTGCCCGGCGGGGGCAAGAATGATGGCGGGGTGGTGCTCCTCCGGCGCGACCGCGGCGACCGCTTCACTGTCGACGCTTCCACTCCGACCCGGTCCGACAATCCTTGTCACCTCTCGCTTTCACCCGACGGGAAGTACCTCTTTACCGCCAATTACGGTTCGGGGACGGTGAGCGTGCTGCCGGTTTGGCGCGCCCTGCCCGGCGCGGCCGAACTCCGGTATCACACCGGGAGCGGGCCGACCAGCCGGCAGAAAGCGCCGCATCCCCACTTCGCCGGCTTCGATCCGCAGGGCGGTGCGCTCTATGTTACCGACCTCGGGACTGACAGCATTTATGTATATTGTTATCACCCCGGCCGGGGGCTCAGCCGCGCCGCCGATCAGGTATTGACGCTCCATTCCGGCGCGGGGCCGCGACACCTTGTTTTCGCCCCGGCGGGAGATGTCCTTTTTGTCGCCAATGAGCTCGACAGCACCGTCACGTCGTTTCGCAAAAACCTGATCTCCGGGCACTGGCAGCCGGTACTGACTTTGCCCACCCGGTTCAAGCCCGATGATCCCCAAGTCCGCAACTATCCCGGCGCGATCACCGCCACCCGTGACGGAAAGTTTTTCCTCGTTTCCAATCGCGGGGCCAATACCATCGCCCTCTTTGAAAACTACGGCGGCGGGCGCTTTACCCTCCTTGCCGAAGTCCCCTCCGGCGGCGACTTCCCCTATGACTTCGCCTTTGCGGATCGGGAAACGCGGCTGATCGTGCCCCATCGCAAGTCAGGCAATGTCAGCAACTTCCGCTTCGATCGCGAAACCAAAACGCTGACGCGGTTGCCGGGTGAGCAAAAGGTGCCGGTCGCGGCGCGGGTGATGGCGAAGTAATTACGATGGTTCGCCGTTCGTGCCTTTGCGACGGCGGATGAAGTAGAGAATCACCGCCGCCAGCACGGCGATGCCGACCACGCCGAAAAGCACGGTGAGTCCGAAAATCCGCAGCATGCGGTCGATCGCGTGGCCGAAGTAATAACCCGCCGCGGTGAAACTCACCGCCCAGATCAGCGCCCCGGTCAGATTGAGGATCAGAAAACGCCAGTGGCGGAGATTGCTCAAGCCGAGCACGATCGGAGTGACGTTGCGAATGCCGTAGACGAAGCGGAAACCAAGAATGAGAGAGAGATCGTATTTCTGCAGCAGTTTCGCCACCCGTTCACGTTTGCGGTCGAGCTTGGGAAAGCGGGCGAGAATCGAGTGCCCCTTGTATTTGCCGAGACTGAACATCAGCTGATCGCTCAGAGAACTTCCGACGAAAGCGCAGGCCGCCACGCCCTCGAACGACATCTGGCCGCCCGCCACCAGCACTCCGGCGAGAATGACGATGGTCTCCCCTTCCAGAAACGTTCCCAGCAGGATCGCCCAGTACCCGTAGGTCTGGAGCAATGACTGCCAATCCACATTGCTTAAAAATTCCATCTGCGCATCCGATCCGAAGCAAAAAGCCGCTCTCCGAAATGCCGAAAAAGCTGCCGCGGCTGGTCATTGGGGTCTTTTTCCGGAATGCTAATATATCCGGTTTCAGGTTTAAATACAAACCTTTGATCCGGCTTTTTGCAATATTCGCCAAGCTCCGGCCGGCGCCCGGATATTTGAGAAAGTTGATGAGCTTCGGAGATTTGCGACCCGGCAAGCAAAAGAAAAGAATACCCTCTCTCAAAACCGATTCAGCCGCGAAAAGCCCCCCTGTTTCGCGGTCATCATCTGGTCACTGGTTTTCTCCGCGCCCGGGAGCGGGCCCGGCGTGAAGGCCCGCTCCGGCGCCGTCGGGCGCGGCGTGGTCGCGGCGAAACTCGGCGGGCGGAAAGCCGCAGGCCTTTTTGAACATCCGCGAAAAATAAAAGGCATTGGCGTAACCCAGCTTTTCGGCGGTCTCCTTGACGCTCAACTGATCGTAGCGCAACAAAGCGGCGGCCAGCCCCGCGAGCTCGCGGCGGACATAGTCGCCGGGCGAAAACCCGAGTTCACGCTTGAAAATCGCATTGACCCGTTGCGGCGAAAGCTTGAACGCGGCGGCCAGCTCAAAGCGGGTCGGGTGCTCAAGCAAGTGTTCATGGATATACTCCAGCATCGGCGCAAGCTTGGGGTGGGCAAAACTCCTGACCGGCGCAAAAAGATAGAGCCAGATCAGCTTCACCACGCTCTCAAGCAGCGCCTCGCTCCCCCGCTCCGGACTCCGGAACAGCCGCGCCGCGTCGCGGAAAAGGTCGAAAATCACATGGTCGGCGGGAAAATGCGTCATCCGCCGCGGCCACTGCGGCGTGTAACCGTGCGCGGCAAAAGGCTCCGACTTCAAAAGTTCAAAATGAATAAAAATAAAGCCGTCGCCGTCACCATTGCTCAAGCGCCGGAAAACATGCTCCTCCTCCGGCCGGATCAGCAAGAGATCGCCACGTTTGAGGCGGCAGACTTCGTTACCAGCCGATGCCCGGAATTCAAATTCACCGCTCACCGGCAGTACCAGTTCGCAGTCGGCGATCCGCCGCGGGCCCCAGCACCAGACCAGTCCCCGCGTCTTGCGCCGGAAAAAGACGCTGTTGACCGCCGGATCGATCGCTTCCGGCAAAAGTTCGTTCACCACTTGATCCCCCATTACGATCGGATATATTTTTGCGACTTCCGGAAGCTTGTCCGGAAAGTCCACCGATGCTATTGTATACCTGATGCCGGATAGTATAAAGCGGCCGATTGATTTTGTCAAGCGGCCAATTGCGCGACAATCAATCGGATATGCCGGAACAAAGGGGAAAACGCGATGCCGGACTACGAAACCCATGCCGACCTTGCAATCAAACGCCAATTTACGGTCAGCCGGGAGTGTTATCTCGACCACCTGACCTTTCGCCGCAATGACACTGTGCTTTTTACTGAAATTTTCGGTCCGCAAGTCGGCTTGAAGCGGCAGTGGCAAGCGCAGGGGGCGACGCCCGGAGAACTCGATTTCAGCGACTTCCGCTTTCAGACCGCGCGCAAGGTGTCACTCCCGGTCAACTGCGGACGGCTCGGCGCCTGTTGCCATGAAACCGGCGAGGACGCGGAGTGCGTCTACTATCTCGACGACCTCGGCCGCAAACTCGTGCTCTACAAAAACGTCGCCACTTTGCCGCTCCCGGTCAATTACCCGGTGACCTGCTTCGACGACTGGCGCAAAGTCAAAGACCGCTACCGTTACGCCGCGCAACGGATCGCCGACGGCATCGAAGCCGTCGCCGCCGATCCGGGCGCGGTGAGGACCCTGTCCATTCCCGGCGGCTTCGACGAGCCGCGCCAGCTCTTTGGCGAAGAAGCGCTCTGCTACGCCGTCTACGACCAGCCGGAGCTGATCCACGACATGCTCGACACCATCCGCGACTGCGTGCTTGCGGTCATCGACGAACTTGCCCGGCGCGGGGTCAAAGCGGACATCCTCTTTGTCCACGACGACATGGCCGGCAAATCGGGTTCGCTCTGGAGCCCGGAGACCATCGGCGAAATGATGGCGCCCTACTATCGCGCGGTCAGCGAACGCGCCGCCGGAAAACTGGGGGTGCGGCTCTTTGACCAGGACAGCGACGGCGACATGAATAGCGTGCTTGACGCGATCGTCGGCACCGGAATCAACTGCATCCACCCCAATGAACCGGGAGCGGGAATGGACATCGTGGCGATCCGGGGCCGTTACGGCCGCAAACTCGCGCTCCTCGGCGGGCTTGACAAATACGTGATCGCCGAGGGCAAAGCCGCCATCGACCGCGAACTCGAAACCAAAGTCCCGGCCCTGCTCGCGAGTGGCGGCATCGAATTCGGCCTCGACCACCGCATCCCGATCGGCTCAAGTCTGGAAAACTACCGCTACTACCTCCGCCGCTTCCGCGAAATCGCCGCCGCCGCGATGCCCGGCGGCATCTGAGTCTCTGTGGCACTGTACTGCCCCGCAACGATCGGCAATCTTGTCAATATTCCTTTTTTCGCGCAAAAATAAACTACCAAAATAGTAATGTATGCTAAGACCGGCGCACCTCGCGCTCATTCTCATCAAAATAAAAACGATCAAAAAAGTAGTTTTTTTCAAATTCACCTCTTGAAATGCGGTGATCATGGCGTATATTAAATAAAACCAAAACAGTAGTGTTTAAGTCAAGACAGGTTGACCGCAATTGCGGCGCAGTGATGACGGGAGCGCGGTTGACCGCTTTTCCGGGGCGCGGAACGGTGCATTTCGGATGAAAGGATGGGAATGATGCGGAAACTTGAGCTATTCAACTCTCGAATGTGCTGCGGCCGCGCCTGAAGTCACGGCCCGGCACTCGAAATCCAATCGCGGGGAACCATGCCTTCCCCAATGCAATAAAATGATGATTGACCCGAAAGATCCTTCGTACATGAAAATTTTCAAGCAAAAATTGATCCGTTTGACCCTCTCCGGCGCTCTGCTCGGCGCGGGCGCTTTGACCGCCGCCGCCGCCAACGTCGAACTCCTCAATGTCTCCTACGACCCCACCCGCGAACTTTATCGCGCCTACAACGAGGAATTCCACAAATACTGGAAAGAAAAAACCGGCGGCGACGTGGTCGTCAAACAGTCCCACGGCGGCTCCGGCAAACAGGCCCGGGCGGTGATCGACGGCATCGCCGCCGACGTGGTGACACTGGCGCTGGCTTACGACATCGACGCCGTCACCTTCACCGGCAAAAAGCTGATCGCCAAAAACTGGCAGCAACGGTTGCCCGACAACAGTTCCCCCTACACCTCGACCATCGTCTTTCTGGTGCGCAAGGGCAACCCAAAAAACATCCATAGCTGGGAAGACCTGATCAAACCCGGCGTCGAAGTCATCACCCCCAATCCCAAAACCTCCGGCGGAGCCCGCTGGAACCACCTCGCCGCCTACGGCTACATCCTGCGGCGCGAGCTCGGCGACCTCGCCAAACTGCGCGAGCCCAAGTCCGCCGGCGAAGTCAATGCCGCCGAAGCCAAGGCCCGCGCTTATCTCGCCGAGCTGTACCGCCACGTCCCGGTGCTCGACTCCGGCGCGCGGGGCGCCACCACCACCTTTGTCCAGCGCAGAATCGGCGACGTGCTGCTGACGTGGGAAAACGAAGCCATTCTCTCGCTTCAGGAACTCGGGCCCGACGCCTTTGACATCGTTGTTCCGCCGGTTTCGATCCTGACCGAGCCCCCGGTGGCGGTGGTCGATGCCAACGTTGACAAGCACGGCACCCGCAAAGTCGCCGAGGAGTATTTGCAGCATCTCTACAGCCCGGCGGCGCAGAAATTGATCGCCGCCCACGGCTACCGTCCGCGCCATGTTGAATATGCCGACCCCAAAGATCTCGCCAGGTTTCCCGACGTGACGCTGATCAGGCTCACCGATCTTGAACCCGACTGGATCAGCGCCCAGAAGCATCACTTCAGCGACGGCGCAATCTTTGACCAGATCTATCAGGGCAAGTAACGCCACTCCAAACGAAAGAGCATGACCATAGATGAAAAAAACAACGAAAAAACACCGGTTGCTGCCGGGCTTCGGGCCGACGCTCGGCCTGACGCTGTTCTATCTCTCGCTGGTCGTGCTGCTGCCCTTGAGCACACTGGTGGTCAACAGCGCGCTGATCGGGTTTGATGAAACTCCGCTTTATGAAATCAGGAACGGTGCCAAGACCGGCGCGATCCGCGCCTTTGCCGAGGGCGGTGCCGCCGAATTTGCGGTGGCCGCCGCCGAGGCCGATCTCACTTGCCCCCAAGTCGCGGTGAGCCTCTTCGGCGAAAGCAAAAACGTACCGGCGAACAAGGTCGAGTTTCAAGCCCTCCCCGCCGCCGCGCGCTTGTGGTTCGGGATCAAAACCGGGGTGCCCAAGTTCTGGCGCATCGCGAGTTCGGAGCGGGTGCTCGCCTCGTTCAAAATCACTTTCGGCAGCGCATTGCTCGCGGCGCTGGTCAACCTCTTGCTCGGCGGAGTGGTGGCCTACGCGCTGGTGCGGATCAAGCTTCCCTGCCGCCGGGTGATCGACGCCGTGATCGACCTTCCCTTTGCGATGCCGACCGCGATTTGCGGGATTGCGATGGCGACAATGTACGCGCCGCAGGGGCCGGTCGGCGCAATCGCGGCGAAGTTCGGGCTCAAGATCGCCTTTACCCCGCTCGGCATCACGCTGGCGTTGATCTTCATCGGGATGCCCTTTGTGGTGCGCTCGCTCCAGCCCGCGCTGGAGGATCTCGGGCACGAGCTTGAGGACGCGGCGATGAGCCTCGGGGCGTCGCGCCTCCTCGCCTGGCGCAAGGTAGTCATCCCGACCCTCGCGCCGGCGCTCCTCACCGGCTTCACGCTGGCCTTTGCCCGCGGGCTCGGCGAGTACGGCACGGTGATCTTCATCGCGGGCAACACCCCGCTCAAAACCGAAATCACTTCGCTCTTGATCGTCACCAAGCTCGAACAATTCGACTACGCCGGAGCAACGGTGATCGCAATCACCATGCTGACGATTTCGCTGCTGCTGATCTTCGGCATCAACTGGTTCTTCAACCGGCGGCATCAGGAAAGGAGTTTAACATGAACGACCTCCATCGCAAAAAACCGGCGCTGTTCAATGTCGCGCTGGGCACCGCGGCGATCGCAATCGTCGCGCTGTTTCTGGTGTTTCCGCTCGGCTTGATCGTCAAAGAGGCTTTCGGCAAAGGCTTCCAGGTCTGGCTCGACAGCGTCAGCGCGAGCGACACCCTCGCCGCGGTCAAGCTGACGCTTCTCGTTACCGCGATCGTGGTGCCGCTCAACACGGTTTTCGGGGTGATCATGGCGTGGGCGCTGGCCAAGTTCGAGTTCCGCGGCCGCACCTTGATCGTCGCGTTGCTCGATCTGCCGTTTGCGGTTTCGCCGATCGTGGCCGGTTTGATCTTCATCCTGCTCCTCGGCCCGCGCAACGGCTGGCTGGGGCCGTGGCTCGACGAACACGGCATCCGGCTGGTGTTCTCCACCGCCGGGATCGTGATCGCGACGCTCTTTGTGACTTTCCCGTTTGTCGCCCGCGAGCTGATCCCTTTGATGCGCGAACAGGGGTCGGAGGAGGAACAGGCGGCGCTGTCGCTCGGCGCGGGCGGCTGGCAAATGTTCTTCCGGGTGACTTTGCCCAACCTCAAGTGGGGGTTGCTCTACGGGGTGATTTTGTGCACCGCCCGCAGCGTCGGCGAATTCGGCGCGGTGTCGGTGGTCTCGGGCCATATCAGGGGCGAAACCATTACGCTGCCGCTGCATGTGGAGATTCTTTACAATGAATTCAGTTTCACCGCCGCCTTTGCCGCGGCGAGTCTCTTGAGTCTGGTGGCGGTGCTGACCATCGCCGTCAAGGGCATTCTCGAATTCCGCATCTATCTGGG